>NZ_CAXSXW010000012.1:22400-87585 GCF_964241505.1 Klebsiella sp. Q11 | reverse complement strand
TCGATGGCTGGGGTACCTGGATTCGAACCAGGGAATGCCGGTATCAAAAACCGGTGCCTTACCGCTTGGCGATACCCCAACAAAAATCTTTTACCGCAACGCGAACGAGTAAATGGTGCGGGAGGCGAGACTTGAACTCGCACACCTTGCGGCGCCAGAACCTAAATCTGGTGCGTCTACCAATTTCGCCACTCCCGCAAAAAAGATGGTGGCTACGACGGGATTTGAACCTGTGACCCCATCATTATGAGTGATGTGCTCTAACCAGCTGAGCTACGTAGCCATCTTTTTGCGCGTTACCTTATCGGCGTTGCGGGGCGCATTATGCGTATTGAGCCTTGAAGCGTCAACCCCTTTTTCATCGAAAATGGACTGAACGTAACTGTTTGGTTAGGTTGCGAACAGCGTGGTGCAATAATCGGCAATTATTGGTTATTTATCGTTTTTAACGGCTTAAATAAGGCACAAAACAAAAACGGACCCCGAAGAGTCCGTTTTGAAAACAGCGTCGGTTAGTAGGCCGACTGGTGTACGCCAACCGCGCGTCCCGACGGATCGTTCATTTTTTTGAAAGATTCGTCCCACTCAATCGCTTTTGCTGAAGAGCATGCGACGGAAGGGCCGCCAGGAACGCATTCGGCCGCGCTCGGTACCGGGAACAGCTCTTCGAAAATCTCACGGTACAGATACGCTTCTTTCGAGGAAGGCGTGTTGTACGGGAAGCGGAAGCTGGCGGTTTCCAGCTGCCGATCGGAAATCTGTTCAGCGGCCACTTCTT
This sequence comes from Klebsiella sp. Q11, assembly GCF_964241505.1. Lineage (NCBI taxonomy): Bacteria > Pseudomonadati > Pseudomonadota > Gammaproteobacteria > Enterobacterales > Enterobacteriaceae > Klebsiella > Klebsiella sp. Q11. The sequence goes on along the minus strand of NZ_CAXSXW010000012.1, from coordinate 86,807 downwards.
TTAAGGTATCGATCCAGCTGTAACCAACGCCATCAGAGAACTGTTCTTTCTGGCGCCAGGCGACGCTCGCCGGCAGGTAAGATTCAAAACATTCACGCAGGACATGTTTTTCCATTTTACCGTTGCCGCACATTTTATCCTGCGGGTTAATACGCATTGCCACGTCGAGGAATTTCTTATCCAGGAACGGGACGCGCGCTTCAACGCCCCAGGCGGACATCGCTTTGTTGGCGCGAGCGCAGTCAAACATATGCAGCGCCTGCAGTTTGCGCACGGTCTCTTCGTGCAGCTCTTTGGCGTTGGGCGCTTTATGGAAATAGAGGTAGCCGCCAAATACTTCGTCAGAACCTTCGCCGGACAGCACCATTTTGATGCCCATGGCTTTGATTTTACGCGACATCAGATACATTGGCGTTGACGCGCGAATCGTCGTCACGTCGTAGGTTTCAATGTGATAGATAACATCGCGAATCGCGTCCAGGCCTTCCTGCACCGTAAAGTGGATCTCGTGGTGTACGGTACCCAGATGGTTAGCCACTTCCTGCGCGGCTTTCAGATCGGGGGCGCCCTCCAGGCCGACGGCGAAGGAGTGCAGCTGCGGCCACCAGGCTTCTGATTTTTCCTGATCTTCGACGCGGCGCGCGGCATATTTTTTGGTGATGGCGGAAATCACCGATGAATCCAGGCCGCCGGAGAGCAGTACGCCGTACGGAACATCGGACATCAGGTGGCTTTTCACCGACTCTTCCAGCGCCTGACGCAGTTCGTTTTTGTCCGTGACGTTGTCTTTGACCGCGTCGTAGTCGAACCAGTCGCGCTGGTAGTACTCGCGGATTTCGCCATCTTTGCTCCACAGGTAGCTGCCTGCCGGGAACTCTTTAATCGTGCGGCAAACCGGAACCAGCGCTTTCATTTCAGAGGCAACGTAGAAGTTACCGTGTTCGTCGTGACCCATATACAGCGGGATGATGCCGATGTGGTCGCGACCAATCAGATACGCGTCTTTTTCGCTGTCGTAGAGAGCGAAAGCAAACATCCCCTGCAAATCGTCGAGGAAGTCCGGGCCTTTTTCCTGATACAGCGCGAGGATAACTTCGCAGTCGGAACCGGTCTGGAACGCATAGCGGTCGCCGTATTCCGCGCGCAGCGCCTGGTGGTTGTAGATTTCACCGTTGACGGCGAGAGCGTGAGTTTTAGCGGCGTTATACAGCGGCTGCGCGCCGGCGTTGACGTCGACGATCGACAGGCGTTCATGCGCCAGGATGGCTTTATCACAGGCATAGACGCCGGACCAGTCCGGACCACGGTGGCGCATCAGTCGGGAAAGCTCCAGTGCCTTTTTACGCAGCTCACCCGCGTCAGTTTTAATATCCAGTACGCCAAAAATCGAACACATAGCCTTCTCCGTTACCCTGTCTTGTTTGATGTTGTGCAGACTTCGTCTTATTGCGAAGCCTCAGTGCATGCTTTAGAAAATGCCGCAAAGGCGCGGAGGGCGCAAGGGGTTTACGGCAGTAAAAGGAAATAATGCAATTGTGATTGTCGAATAGTGAAAAAAGAGTACGTTTTGAGCGCTTTTGTTGCTGAATATTTAGTGATGGCGCTTTTTTTTTAGATAAAAGCGTTCAGGAGAGGCTTAGAAATAAGAAACCACGTCGCAGGACGTGGTTTTATTTAGAAGATATCGATTTCCGCAACGGAGGGATAAATCCAGGAAGGGCGGAACGGCATGCTGTCGATATCATCGAGCGTGGCAACCCCGGAAAGTACCAGAATGGTTTCCAGACCGGCCTGGAAGCCCGCCAGAATATCCGTTCGCAGGTTATCGCCGACGATCACCGTCTGTTCCGAATGCGCCTGCATTTTATTGAGCGCGGAGCGGATAATCCACGGGCTCGGTTTCCCCACGTAGAACGGCTTACGACCGGAGATTTTTTCTATACCGGCGCACAGCGCCCCGCAGGCCGGGTAGTAGCCGCGACCGTGGGTATCCGGGTTAGTGGCGATAAAGCGCGCGCCGTTGGCGACAAAAAAAGCGGCCTTATGCATCATCTCCCAGTTAAAGGAGCGCGTCTCACCGACGATAACAAAATCCGGATTGACGTCGGTGATGGTAAAGCCGGCTTTGTACAGTTCGTGAATCAGCGCGCCTTCCCCGACCACATAGGCTTTTTTGCCTTCCTGGCGACGCAGAAAATCCGCCGTGGCCATTGCTGAGGTATAAAAGGCGGTATCAGGAACATCGATTCCCGCCGTCGCAAAGCGGTTTGCCAGATCCTGACCGGTTTGAGAAGGGTAGTTGGTCAGCATCACCAGCGGCATCTCTTTCTCGAGTATGCGTTTGATGAATTCAGCGGCGCCCGGCACGGCCACATTGTCGTGCATCAGCACGCCGTCAATATCACAAATTACGTTTTGAATGGTCATGAACTGTCCGACATCGTTGGAGAAAGGCGAAACTATAAAGCGGCTTTAGCTTTCCAGCAAACGCTGGAGCAGAGTCCCGTTGAGCATCGCACGCTTTACCAGGGCAAAAGCGCCAATGGCTGAGCGATGATCGAGCGTGGATCGCACTACCGGCAGGTTTTTGCGAAACGCCTTCAGCGCCTGGGTATTAATACAGCCTTCGATTGCCGGCAGAAGGACTTTTTCCGCTTCCACGATCTCCCCGGCAATCACCACTTTTTGCGGATTAAACAGGTTAATGGCGATAGCGATGGTTTTACCCAGATGGCGGCCAACGTGCTCGATCACCTCACAGGCCAGCGCATCGCCTTTATTCGCGGCTTTGCAGATCGTTTTGATCGAACAGTCATCGAGGGAAATTTTGCTCTGATAACCCTGTTCCAGCAGATGACGAACGCGATGTTCAATAGCGGCATTGGCGGCGACGGTTTCCAGACAGCCGAAGTTACCGCAGTGGCAGCGCTCGCCTAACGGGTCGACCTGGATATGGCCGATTTCCCCGACGTTACCGTTACGGCCAATAAAAATCCGCCCGTTGGAGATGATCCCTGCGCCGGTCCCGCGGTGTACGCGCACCAGAATGGAGTCTTCACAGTCGTGGCTCGCACCAAAGTAGTGCTCCGCCAGCGCGAGGCTACGAATATCGTGGCCGACGTAGCAGGTAACTTTAAAGCGTTTTTCCAGCGCTTCAACCAGCCCCCAGTTTTCCACCTGAATGTGCGGCATATAGCGAATGACGCCGCTTTCCGGATCGACCAGCCCCGGCAGGATCACCGAAATGGCGATCAGCTCGCGGATTTTACGCTGACAGCTCTCCATAAAGGCGGCGATGATGTTAAGCAGGGCGTGTTCCAGCGTTTCCTGAGTTCTTTCCGGCAGCGGGTAGTGCTCTTCTTCAAGAGTCTTGCTGCTTAAATCATAGAGGGTCAGGGTGGCGTCGTAGCGGCCAAGGCGTACGCCGATGGCGTGGAAGCCGCGGGTTTCGGCAACAATGGAGATGGCGCGGCGGCCCCCGGTGGAGGCCTGCTGATCGACTTCTTTGATCAGTCCGCGTTCAATAAGCTGACGCGTAATTTTGGTTACGCTGGCAGGGGCAAGCTGGCTTTGTTCCGCAATCTGGATACGCGAGATGGGGCCGTGCTGATCGATGAGCCGATAGACGGCCGCGCTGTTCAGCTGTTTTACGAGATCGACGTTACCAATTTGAGCCTGTCCGCCTGCTGTCATACTTTTACTTACTCAGTGACGACCTCGTTACCATTAACGATGGTCTTGGTGATTTTATAATCACGGGTGAATGCGGTCAGGTTAGCGACCATCCCCGGGGCAATGCTGCCTAACTGTTTGTCTACGCCAATGGCGCGGGAAGGGTAGAGCGTCGCCATACGCAACACTTCATCCAGCGCGATGCCGCAATGCTCAACGAGGTTACGCACCCCTTCAATCATGGTCAATGAAGAGCCGCTGAGGGTACCGTTCTCATCTACGCACAGGCCGTTCCGGTAGTATATTGTTTTACCGGCAAAAATGAACTGCTCAATATTGGCACCCGCCGGCGCCGTCGCGTCGGTAACCAGACACAGCTTGTCGCCTTTCAAGCGTTTAGCGAGGCGCACGTTAGCGAAATCGACGTGCATACCGTCGACGATGATGCCGCAGTAGACATCCGGCTCGTCGAAAATCGCGCCAGCCAGGCCCGGCTCACGGCCGGTAATATACGGCATGGCGTTAAACAGATGGGTAGCAAAGGTAATCCCGGCGCGGAAACCGATTTTCGCTTCTTTAAGCGTCGCGTTGGAGTGACCGGCGGAGACGATGATACCGGCGGCCACCAGTTTGCGGATAACCTCCGGTTCCACCCGTTCCGGCGCAAGCGTGATTTTGGTTATCACGTCCGCGTTTTCGCACAGGAAATCCACCAGCGCGGCATCCGGTTTGCGTACATAGTCCGGGTTGTGGGTACCTTTTTTAACGATATTCAGCCACGGGCCTTCAAGATGCAGCCCCAGCGCCTGGTTAGGATGTTTTTGCAGGTATTCGCGCATCACGCGTACGCCCTGTTTCATCAGGTCGTCGCTGGAGGTGATCAGCGTGGGCAGATAGCTGGTGCAGCCGGAGCGTTCATTGGCCTTCTGCATAATCTCCAGCGTTTCAACGGTGACCGCGTCCGCCGTGTCGTTGAACTGCACGCCGCCGCAGCCGTTAAGCTGGACGTCGATAAAACCGGGGGCAAGGATCGCGCCATCAACCGAGCGCTGTTCGATCCCGGTGGGCAGTTCAGTCTGAGGACAGATACGTTCGATAAGGCCATTGGCGATAACAATCGCATGGTCATCCAGAATTTCGTGACCGGTATAAATCCGGCCTTGGGTTAATGCATACATTACGACCCCCGGTTGTCAAAAATGGTTGTCCCGCGGGGGCAGCCGCGGGACGAGACTACATTACAGACCTTTGATATTTTCGGCTTCTAACTCGTTGAAATATTTCAGTGTCTTAACTTTCAGTTCCATGGTGGACGGCTCATCGCAGACCACCACCGCTTTCGGGTGCAGCTGCAGACAGGTAATGGTCCACATATGGTTTACGTTGCCTTCCACCGCCGCCTGCAGCGCCAGCGCTTTCTGATGACCCAGCACCAGAATCATCACTTCCTCCGCGTCCAGCAGCGTGCCCACGCCAACGGTCAGCGCGTACTTAGGCACCTGGTCAACGTCACCGTCGAAGAAACGGGAATTCGCTACGCGAGTATCATGGGTCAGGGTTTTGATGCGCGTACGTGAAGCCAAAGAAGAGGCTGGTTCGTTAAAAGCGATGTGGCCATCGTTACCCACGCCGCCCATAAACAGGTGGATTTTACCGTAAGAACGAATTTTTTCTTCATAGCGACGGCATTCTGCATCAATATCCGGCGCGTTACCATTCAGCAGGTTAATATTTTCCGCCGGGATATCAACGTGATCAAAGAAGTTGCGATGCATAAAGCTATGATAGCTTTCCGGATGCTCTTTCGGCAGCCCAACGTACTCATCCATGTTGAAGGTGACAACATGCTTAAAGCTAACCTGGCCTGCTTTGTGCATCTCAACCAGGGCTTTATAAGCGGTCAGAGGCGTACCGCCGGTAGGCAGGCCCAGGACAAACGGACGGTCCGCAGTCGGTTTGAACGCATTGATGCGGTTAACGATATGCCGGGCAGCCCATTTACCGACCTGTTCAGCTGTTACCAGGGGGATCAGTCTCATTGTTCACCTCTATAGTTAAATTAGAACCTGGCGGATTGGCGCCAGCATACTATTAAGAGTATCGCAGCAACTGCGCCGAGCGGGGTCAATCCGTGTTGATTTTTTGAATGATAAAATAAGTTTTCGTTGTTAGCCAGTCAAAGGCGGAGGTGAATACGATATTTGGTGACTATTGTCACAAAAAATACCCATTTAATTTGCGAGACGAATTAATTTTTCAGACACTTTGCAGGTAAGTTAAAAATTTAACCAGGTTACACAATAATAAAGTGGCTTTAATGAGCCTTATCGGGGTCTCATAGGGGGAATAAGATGAATATTTTAGGTTTTTTTCAGCGACTCGGTAGGGCGTTACAGCTCCCTATCGCAGTGCTGCCGGTCGCGGCGCTGCTGCTGCGATTCGGTCAACCGGATCTGCTTAACATTTCGTTTATCGCCCAGGCGGGCGGGGCAATCTTTGACAACCTGGCGCTGATTTTCGCTATCGGCGTCGCATCCAGCTGGTCGAAAGACAGCGCCGGTGCCGCAGCGCTGGCGGGGGCGGTAGGTTACTTCGTGTTGACGAAAGCGATGGTCACTATCAACCCGGCCATCAACATGGGCGTCCTGGCGGGTATCATTACCGGTCTGGTTGGCGGTGCCGTCTATAACCGCTGGTCGGGTATCAAACTGCCTGACTTCCTGAGCTTCTTCGGCGGCAAACGCTTTGTACCTATCGCAACCGGCTTCTTCTGCCTGGTGCTGGCAGCCATCTTCGGCTACGTCTGGCCGCCGGTGCAGAATGCCATCCATGCAGGTGGTGAATGGATTGTGGGCGCGGGCGCGCTCGGCTCCGGTATCTTTGGTTTCATCAACCGTCTGCTAATCCCGACGGGTCTGCATCAGGTGCTGAACACCATCGCCTGGTTCCAGATTGGTGAATTCACCAACGCCGCTGGCGCCGTGTTCCACGGTGATATCAACCGCTTCTATGCGGGTGACGGCACCGCGGGGATGTTCATGTCCGGCTTCTTCCCGATCATGATGTTCGGTCTGCCGGGTGCGGCGCTGGCGATGTATTTCGCGGCCCCGAAAGCGCGTCGTCCGATGGTCGGCGGTATGCTGCTGTCGGTTGCTATCACCGCGTTCCTGACCGGTGTGACTGAGCCGCTGGAATTCCTGTTCATGTTCCTGGCGCCGCTGCTGTATCTCCTGCACGCCATCCTGACCGGTATCAGCCTGTTCGTTGCGACGGCGCTGGGTATCCACGCGGGCTTCTCTTTCTCCGCAGGCGCCATCGACTATGTGCTGATGTACAGCCTGCCGGCAGCCAGTAAAAACGTCTGGATGCTGATTGTGATGGGCGTTGTGTTCTTTGTTATCTACTTCCTGTTGTTCAGCGCGGTAATCCGCATGTTCAATCTGAAAACGCCGGGTCGTGAAGATAAAGCGGATGACGTGGTCACTGAAGAGGCCAACAGCAATACCGAAGAAGGTTTAACCCAGCTGGCGACCAACTACATCGCGGCGGTCGGCGGTACGGATAACCTGAAAGCGATTGATGCCTGTATTACCCGTCTGCGTCTGACCGTGGCGGACTCTGCGCTGGTTAACGACGCGGCCTGTAAGCGCCTCGGCGCTTCCGGTGTGGTTAAACTGAACAAGCAGACCATCCAGGTTATCGTGGGTGCGAAAGCCGAATCCGTCGGCGATGAAATGAAGAAAGTGGTTGCCCGTGGCCCGGTTGCCGCGGCGGCTGGAGCGCCTCACAGCGCCCCCGTAGCCGCTCAGGCCGCTAAACCGCAGGCTGTCGCTAACGCGAAAACCGTCGAAGCGCTGGTTTCGCCGATTACCGGCGACATTGTAGCGCTGGAGCAGGTCCCGGATGAAGCGTTCGCCAGCAAAGCCGTCGGCGACGGCGTGGCGGTGAAACCGACTGATAAGATTGTTGTTGCGCCGGCGGCTGGCACCGTGGTGAAGATTTTCAATACCAACCATGCTTTCTGTCTGGAAACTGAAAACGGTGCGGAAATCGTTGTCCATATGGGTATCGATACCGTCGCGCTTAACGGCCAGGGCTTTAAACGTCTGGTGGAAGAGGGCGCGGAAGTGAAAGCGGGTCAGCCGATTCTGGAACTGGATCTTGCGTTCCTGAACGCTAACGCGCGCTCGATGATTAGCCCGGTCGTATGCAGCAATAGCGACGACTACAGCGCGCTGGTTATCCAGGCAACCGGTAAAGTGGTTGCTGGCCAGACGCCGCTGTACGAAATTAAAGGCAAATAAGACTCCTGAGTGGCGTTTATGCCTCAGCGGCGCAGCGAAACCTGCGCCGCTTTTTTTTACCGCAAACACCCCCATAATCTCCTTCCGATCGCTATTTTGCGTAACTAATAGTTGTCTCTACGCCCTGCTTGTAAGATCATGTGCCGTTATACGTTGTTTACGCTTTGAGGAACCCACGATGAGTGAGGCAGAAGCCCGCCCGACTAACTTTATTCGTCAGATCATTGATGAAGATCTGGCTACTGGTAAGCACACCACCGTTCATACCCGTTTTCCACCGGAACCGAACGGCTATCTGCACATTGGCCACGCGAAGTCTATTTGCCTGAACTTTGGTATCGCTCAGGATTACCAGGGCCAATGCAACCTGCGTTTCGATGACACCAACCCGGTGAAGGAAGATATCGAATACGTTGAGTCGATTAAAAACGACGTGCAGTGGTTAGGTTTCCACTGGTCCGGGGATGTTTGCTACTCGTCTGATTATTTCGATCAGCTGCACCAGTATGCGGTTGAACTGATCAATAAAGGTCTGGCCTACGTTGACGAACTGTCAGCGGAAGAGATCCGTGAGTACCGCGGCACGCTGAAAGAGCCGGGTAAAAATAGCCCGTATCGCGATCGCAGCGTGGAAGAGAACCTGGCGCTGTTTGAAAAAATGCGCAGCGGTGGATTTGCCGAAGGTAAAGCCTGCCTGCGCGCGAAAATCGACATGGCCTCTCCGTTTATCGTGATGCGCGATCCGGTGCTGTACCGCATTAAGTTTGCCGACCATCACCAGACCGGAAGCAAGTGGTGCATCTACCCGATGTACGACTTTACCCACTGCATCAGCGATGCGCTGGAAGGGATCACCCACTCGCTGTGTACTCTCGAGTTCCAGGATAACCGCCGCCTGTACGATTGGGTGCTGGATAACATCAGCATCCCCGTGCATCCGCGCCAGTATGAATTCTCGCGCCTCAACCTCGAATACACCGTGATGTCCAAGCGTAAGCTGAATCAGCTGGTGACCGAGAAGCACGTTGAGGGCTGGGATGACCCGCGTATGCCGACCATTTCCGGTCTGCGCCGTCGCGGCTATACCGCTGAATCCATCCGCGAGTTCTGCAAACGCATCGGCGTGACCAAGCAGGACAACACTATCGAAATCGCTTCGCTGGAATCCTGCATCCGTGAAGATCTGAACGAAAACGCCCCGCGCGCGATGGCCGTTATCGACCCGGTTAAGCTGGTTATCGAAAACTATCCGCAGGGCGGCAGCGAAATCGTGACCATGCCGAATCATCCGAATAAACCGGAAATGGGCAGCCGCGAGGTGCCGTTCAGCGGCGAAATCTGGATCGATCGCGCCGACTTCCGCGAGGAAGCGAACAAGCAGTACAAGCGTCTGGTGCTGGGCAAAGAAGTTCGCCTGCGTAACGCTTACGTGATTAAAGCGGAGCGCGTGGAGAAAGATGCGGAAGGCAACATCACCACTATCTTCTGCACCTACGATGCCGATACCCTGAGCAAAGATCCAGCCGACGGCCGCAAGGTGAAGGGCGTGATTCACTGGGTGAGCGCGGCGCACGCGCTGCCGGTAGAAATCCGCCTGTACGATCGCCTGTTCAGCGTACCGAACCCGGGCGCGGCGGAGGACTTCCTCTCGGTGATGAACCCGGAATCGCTGGTGATCAAACAGGGTTTTGCCGAGCCGAGCCTGGCGCAGGCGCAGCCGGAAAAAGCGTATCAGTTCGAGCGCGAAGGGTATTTCTGCCTGGATAGCCGCTATGCAACCGCAACCAATCTGGTGTTTAACCGCACCGTCGGTCTGCGCGACACATGGGCGAAAGTCGGCGCGTAGCTACCCGCCGTTATTGAGAACGCCGCTTACTGCGGCGTTTTTTTTATTCAGAATCAGAGAATTAAATCCTCATATTTTCGCGATGCGAATTAATCTTGTTTACAGATTGTAATAACCGCTTTTATTAACTCTTTCCATCCAGTGCATATAAATATGTAATCGCTTTCATTTCCCCTAATTTTCTCTTTTTTTGCAAGCACTTCACCCGCCAAACGTGTGACATCTACGACTGAAACAAAAAGACATAAATTATGTGCGCTTTGTCATAATCTTCATCTTTGGTCGGCGAAAGAGATTGATAATTCGCGTCACGAAAAATAGTCTATACCCAGTGGTTATGCGAATTTTTACCGCACCACTTTTTAAGCAGTCTTATTTTATTTTTTTGCGTGTTGCCTTTGGTAACCGCACTTTTAAAACGTCAAAGAGGATATGCATATGCGTACGTTTAGTGGCAAACGTAGTACGCTGGCGCTGGCTATTGCTGGTGTCACAGCCCTGTCAGGATTTGCAATGGTGCCGGATGCAAAAGCAGAAGGGTTCATTGATGATTCAACGTTAACCGGCGGCATCTATTACTGGCAGCGTGAGCGCGACCGTAAAGATGTGACCGACGGCGATAAATATAAAACTAACCTGTCGCACTCCACCTGGAACGCCAACCTCGACTTCCAGTCCGGCTATGCCGCCGACATGTTCGGTATTGACGTTGCTGCCTTTACCGCCATCGAAATGGGCGAAAGCAGCGAGAGCGGTCACCCGAACGAAATCGCTTTCTCCTCGCGTAATAAAACCTACGATGAAGACTATTCCGGCGATAAGAGCGGGATCAGCCTGTATAAAGCAGCCGCAAAATTTAAATTTGGCCCGACCTGGGCGCGCGCGGGCTATATTCAACCAACCGGCCAGACGCTGCTGGCGCCGCACTGGAGCTTTATGCCGGGTACCTATCAGGGGGCTGAAGCCGGTGCGAACTTTGACTACGGCGATGCGGGCGCGCTGAGTTTCTCCTATATGTGGACGAACGAATATAAAGCGCCGTGGCACATTGAGATGGATGAGTTCTACCAGAACGACAAGAAAACCAAGGTGGATTACCTTCACTCTCTCGGCGCCAAATATGATTTTAAAAACGACCTTGTGCTGGAAGCGGCGTTTGGTCAGGCACAGGGTTACATCGACCAGTATTTTGCCAAGGCCAGCTATAAGTTTGATGTTGCAGGCACGCCGTTAACCACCAGCTATCAGTTCTACGGCACCCGCGATAAGGTCAGCAACGGCGGGGTTAACGATATCTATGACGGCACCGCGTGGCTGCAGGCATTGACCTTTGGCTATAAGGTTGCCGACGTTCTGGACCTGCGTCTGGAAGGAACCTGGGTTAAAGCTGATGGTCAGCAGGGCTACTTCCTGCAGCGTATGACGCCAACTTACGCATCGTCTAACGGGCGACTGGATATCTGGTGGGATAACCGTTCGGACTTCAACGCCAACGGTGAAAAAGCGGTGTTCTTCGGCGCGATGTATGACATGAAGAACTGGAACATGCCGGGCTGGGCCTTCGGCGCCTCCTACGTTTATGCCTGGGATGCGAAGCCGGGGAGAATGTCCTCGCCTGATGCGTACTACAACCCGGATAAACGCCTGGAAGAGTCCGCCTATAGCCTGGATGCCATGTACACCGTTCAGGAAGGACGCGCTAAGGGCACGCTGTTAAAACTCCACTTTACGCAATACGACAACCACTCCGATATCCCAAGCTGGAGCGGCGGTTACGGCAACATCTTCCAGGATGAGCGCGACGTGAAGTTCATGGTTATCGCTCCGTTCACCATTTTCTGATGCCACTGCGGCGGGGGAAACCCGCCGCAATTTCCCGAGGTTCATGATGAAAAAGTTAATACTTGTCGCCATTATGGCAGCAGGTCTGGTTGCCTGTACCCAGTCGCCAGCGCCTAAGGAAGACTCAAAGTTAAAAGATGCCTACAGCGCCTGCATTAATACCGCAGAGGGCAATCCGGATAAAGTTGAAGCCTGTCAGAGCGTACTGAACGTGCTGAAGCAGGAGAAACAGCATCAGCAGTTCGCGACCCAGGAAAGCGTGCGGGTGCTGGATTATCAGCAGTGCATCCAGGCGCGCAAAACCGGGAACGATCAGGCTGTAGAGGCGCGCTGCGACCAGATCTGGAAAGAGATCCACAGCAACAATACGCCGCGTTAAGCCAGACGGCGGCAAGCAAACGGGCGGAGCGTCAACTCCGCCCGTTGCTATTTTAGCGGGGTATTTCTGCCGGCTGGTAGCCGCGGCCCAGGCGTACGAAGAGCATCGCGGTAGCGGCCAGGCCGCATAGCGCGGCGCACATCAGCCACCAGCCCGGCGAGCTTTTGTCGCCCGTTATCTCGACCAGCGCGGTGGAAATGGCCGGCGTCAGGCCGCCGAAGATCGCGGTGGCGAGGCTAAAGGCCAGTGAAAAGCCCACGGTGCGGACGTAGACCGGCATCACTTCCGTCAGGGCGGCCACCATCGCGCCGTTATACATACCAAAGAAGAACGAGAACCAGAGCAGGACCAGCGTCATGCGGGTGAAATCCGGCGCGGCGGTGAGCCAGTGCATGACCGGCCAGGTAGTGAGCAGCGCCAGCAGGGTTATGCCCATCAGCACCGGCCGACGGCCTATTCTGTCAGAAATTGCCCCGCCAATCGGTAACCAGATAAAGTTAGAGATGCCGACCAGCATGGTCACCAGCAGACTGTCGCGGGCGCTCAGATGCAGAACGGCTCTACCGTAGGTCGGCGTATAGACGGTAATAAAATAAAAGGTGGTGGTGGTCATCGCCACCAGCAAGGTCCCCGCCGTGATGATGCGCCAGTTTTTGGCAATCGTGCTCAGGATCTCCCGCGTGTCAGGGCGATGCTTGCGCTGCAGAAAGGCTTCGGTTTCCTGCAACGAACGCCGCAGCACAAAAATCAGCGGAATAATCATACAGCCAATAAAGAAGGGAATACGCCAGCCCCATTCGGCAATCTCATCGTGGCCGAGCGTTTCATTCAGCGCGTAGCCAATCAGCGCCGCGACGACGATAGCCACCTGCTGGCTGGCGGATTGCCAGCTGGTATAGAACCCTTTTTTCCCCGGCGTGGCGATTTCCGACAGATAGACCGACACGCCGCCGAGCTCGACGCCCGCCGAGAATCCCTGCAGCAGGCGACCCACTAATACCAGAACGGGGGCGAGAATGCCGATGGTTTGATAGCCGGGAACCAGCGCTATCAGCAGCGTCCCGCAGCCCATAATCGCCAGCGTCACCATCAGCCCTTTACGCCGTCCGATCCTGTCAATATAGGCCCCCAGCACTATCGCGCCGATGGGGCGCATCAGAAAGCCCGAACCAAACACGGCGAAGGTCAGCATTAACGCCGCAAACTCGCTCTCCGCCGGAAAGAACGTTCTGGCGATATAGGTGGCGTAAAAGCCAAACAGAAAAAAGTCGAATTGTTCGAGAAAATTACCGCTGGTCACGCGGAGAATGGCGCCAAAGGTACCGGCGCGCGATGAGGGTTGCGTCATAGGGGTTGCTCTCCATTGTCTTTATCTTGTTTTTATAGAGGTAAGATGAGCGGACTAGTCGCCTGCGACTGCCGCCTGTTTTCCGCGCCGTTTCTCAATCGCCCACTTGAGTAACGCCGCACAGCGATAAAATCCGTGGGCGAATTTTCCGTATGGCAGGGTCAAAAACAGCGCCATGACCACGCCGAGGTGAATGGCAAGCAGAATGCCCATCCACGAGGTGTCTCGTCCCGCCAGCAGGGCGAGGCCGGTGAAGCTGGTCAGCAGCAGCAGCAGAATAAAGCCGCGATCCATCGGTTTTTGCCGCGGGTCGCCGTGCAGCGGCGAGCGGCGCAGGTTCAGCCATAGCAAACCCGCCGGGCCCACCAGCAGGCCGATGCCGCCGAGCGTACCCAGCACAACCGGTACGCTGAAGAACGGGTAGGGGGCCTCCCAGCCGGCGATATAGTGATAACCCGTGGCTACCACGGTGGCGGCGAAACAGAGCAGAAACCCGTAGAAGGTAAAGTGATGGAAACGGCGGCGCAGCAGGGTAAACGCGTCATCGGCCTCGTTGCAGCCCTTACCGTGCCCGCCGTCGAGATACTTCAGCGTGAGCGCATTATGCGAGGCTTTAGCGATGTCGATGGCCTGAGGCTGACCCGGCGAGATCTCGCGCCAGAAGCGGATCACCCCGGCCATCAGTAACCCCATGGCCAGTATGAAGACCGTGCCAAACATCCACGCCAGCAGGTTATGGGGAAAAATCTGGTAGAAATCGCCGGCCAGCGGTGGATGAAGCAGGGAGCCTTTGAGCCCCATCGCCAGCAGCAGAAAGAGGATCAGCCCGCCGACCAGCGCCAGTACCGTGGTTACGCCGGCCCGACGATACAGGCTGCCGAAAGCCGCGGGCTGAGCATAGTGTTGATAGGTCTCCAGGCGCACTTCCGCCATCGCCTTCGGGACATTAATGGCAAACTCGTGCGGCGGCGCGTACTGGCAGGCATGCAGGCAGGCGCCGCAGTTATGGCACAGGTTGGCCAGGTAGTTTATATCCGCTTTGCCAAAAGCCAGGCGCTGGGTCATGGCCGGAAACACGGCGCAAAACCCTTCGCAATAGCGACAGGCGTTACAGACCTGCATCACCCGTTCAACTTCCGCTTCCGGCTCGGTGATGATTTGCGCGTCAATGATCAGCTTTTCAAGCGATTTCATGGTGTGTCTCCTGCTGTGCCGCGCGGGCGGCCTGCTGGCCGGCAATGCGGCCGAACGTCGTACCGATGGACATGCCCACGCCGGCGGTATACCCCTTGCCCAGCACGTTGCCGGCCATCATTTCGCCGGCGACGAACAGGTTGCGGCTCGGCTTGCCCGCAAAATGGACGGCGGCGCGTTCATTAACGTACAGCCCAAGGTAGGTAAAGGTGATCCCCGGCCGTAGGGCATAGCCGTAGTAGGGCGGGGTATCGATGGGCCGCGCCCAGTGGGTTTTCGGCGGCGTCAGGCCGGATGTCGCGCAGTTATCAAGGCGGGTATGATCGAACTGGCCCGGCGTACAGGCGGCATTGTAGCGGGCGATGGTTTGCGCCAGGCGTTCCGCGTCCAGCCCCAGCTGGCGAGCCAGCTCTTCAATGGTATTGGCCTGGGCGCCGGGGAAAACAGGCGGCATAAAGTGGCCGATCGCTTTGCTGTCGATGATCGAGTAGCCGATTTGCCCCGGCTGGTGGGCGACCAGCCTGCCCCAGATGGCATAGCGTTTGGGCCAGAAATCTTCCCCTTCATCATAAAAGCGCCCGGCGTCGCGGTTGACGACCACCCCCAGCGATACGCAGTCCACGCGCGTGCAGATGCCGCCATCGTAGAGCGGCGCCCTGGCGTCAATGGCGACGCAGTGGGATTGCGAAGGATCGCCGATGATGTCAGCCCCGGCGTCAATCATAAACTTGAGCAGCACGCCCTGATTGAAACGAGTGCCGCGAATGAGAAAATTATCGGCTGGCCATTCACCGCGCTCGTTCTGTCCCCATGCTTCACGCAGCCACTCGCGGTTAGATTCAAATCCGCCGGCGGCGAGGACGCAGGTTTTGGCGACGATCCTCTCTTCGCCCGCCAGCGCGGCGACGAATTCGCCGTTATCTAATTCGAGCGCCTGTACCGGCGTGTTGTAGCGGATCTTTACGCCCATCTGCTCCGCGCTGCGGTAATAGGCATTTATAAGAGCTTTGCCGCCGCCCATAAAAAAGGCGTTGGTGCGGGCCACGTGCAGGGCTCCGGAGAGCGGCGGCTGAAAGTTAACCCCGTGCTGGCGCATCCAGTCCCGGCACTGCGATGAGGTGCGGATCACCAGGCGCGCCAGCGCTTCGTTGGTGTTGCCCTCGGTGACGCGCAGCAGGTCCTGCCAGTACTCTTCTTCCGGATAGCTGTCGACCAAAACATCCTGCGGAGCATCGTGCATACAGCGAAGATTCCGCGTGTGCTGAGAGTTGCCGCCTCGCCATTCCCGCGGCGCGGCCTCCAGCAGCAGTACGGACGCGCCAGCTTCCCGGGCGGTTAAGGCGGCGCATAGCGCGGCATTGCCGCCGCCAATGACCAGTACATCCACCATTTATGGCTCCATTACGCTTTGCTTGATTGTTAAATTTGTAATGGAAATGTATGCGTTACGGCCAGCTGGACGCTATGGCGTATTGCTAAAGGGGGGTTTAGTTTGCGTAA
Source organism: Klebsiella sp. Q11 (assembly GCF_964241505.1). Lineage (NCBI taxonomy): Bacteria > Pseudomonadati > Pseudomonadota > Gammaproteobacteria > Enterobacterales > Enterobacteriaceae > Klebsiella > Klebsiella sp. Q11. The sequence goes on along the minus strand of NZ_CAXSXW010000012.1, from coordinate 70,722 downwards.
AGGCTGGCGCCGGGCCAGCGACCTGACTCAACCAGCTGACGCATGACTTTCGCCAGTATTACGCGGGCCGCAAGGCCTGCCGGAGTCAGTTCATCATCGGAAAGGCTGACGAGAAAATTAGGTCGACTAAGTATCGGATTGTCGACGCCGATCACTCTCAGGGACTCGCTGTCGAGATGGGAAATTGCCGCCCCCGGCTGCAAAGTGGCGCCGAGCCCGTCGCGGACGGCGCGCATCAGCAGGGCCAGGCCGTCGATTTCAGCCACCACATCGACGCTCAGGGCATGCTCCTGGCAGATCGCCTCCAGCCTGCCGCGCAGTCCATGCCCCAGGCTTGGCATAATCAGCGGGATAGCGGCCAGCTGGCCAGGCGAGATACTCGCTTCGGGAAGGGGAGAGAGCACGTCATGGGTGCCAATCAGAAACAGACGCTCTTCGAGAATAGGCCTGGCGCTCCAGCGCAGGAGCTTCTCCTTCTGGAACACGATAGCCAGGTCAAGCTGGCGGGTGTTGATCATGCGTTCCAGGTTACCGGAGAGGCTCTCGACCAAATGCAGGCGGACGTCGGCATAGTTTTCGCGCATCGCGTGAATAAAAGGCACCCCGAGAACGGAGGCGGTGCTGGGGGCCATACCGACGCTGACGTGGCCGGAAAGGCGCGCCTCGCGCGCGGCGAGAACCGCATCATCGGCGTGACGCAGCGCGAGCTGCGCCTGGGAGTAGAAGGCGAGGCCGGCGCTGGTCGGCATGACGCCGCGAGACGTCCGCTGCAGCAGACGGATGGCGAGTTCATTCTCCAGGCGCGCCATCTGTTGGCTAAGCGCGGAGACGCCGATATCCAGGTCAAGCGCGGCGCGGCCCATACTGCCGGTTTCAATAATGCGCACAAAATAGCGTAGCTGGCGAAGCTCCATGTCGACTCTCCGTACACGTCAGGATGCACTGACAGTAAACGTATTGCAGCGCGAGAGAAAGAGGCGGCAGATTCCGGGCAAAAAAAAGCCAACCTTCAGGTTGGCTTTTGGCGGTATACGATGCGGTGATTATTTTTCTGCCGCGTCGTGGGCATGTTCATCTTCGCGGCAGTCGCCTTCTGCGCAGTGGCCGTACAGGTACAGGCTGTGGTTAGTCAGGCGAATACCGTGCCTTGCGGCAATTTCACGCTGGCGCGCTTCAATGGAATCATCGCTAAATTCGATCACTTTGCCGCAGTCGAGGCAAATCAGGTGATCGTGATGATGCTGCTGCGTCAGTTCAAAAACGGATTTACCGCCTTCGAAATTATGACGGGTGACGATGCCGGCGTCATCGAACTGGTTCAGTACGCGGTAGACGGTGGCCAGGCCAATCTCTTCACCCATATCAATCAGGCGTTTGTATAAGTCTTCCGCACTGACATGATGGTTATCCGGTCCTTGCAGCACTTCCAGGATTTTTAATCTCGGAAGCGTCACTTTCAGGCCAGCTTTCTTTAATGCGGTATTGTTGTCAGTCATGCGGAATCTGTCCTGTTGCTAAACGATCTACTTCCTTCAGCGGAAGTAATACAGAGAATCACCCGATGTAATGCGTCTCATTATAGAACTGCCATGGTGAAATGAAAACTGCAAGCATCGGGCCTTGTATGCTGTCAAAAACGAGGCACTCGCTACAAAGTGCTTCACGCGACCCCGTTAAATCAGAGGACATTGTACAGATATGTGATTAAAAGTTAAAAACTTGTAGCTATAACTTTGATTGCTTTTATCTATCAATTCGGCGAAACCTGATGATTACGCCGTTCAGACTCAGGCATTCTTGATTTCTTCGAGGTGCAGCTCTTCAGAAATCTGTTTTACCCATTTTTCCACGCGTTCGTTAGTCAGCTCAGGCTGACGGTCTTCGTCAATGGCCAGGCCAACAAAGTGATCGTCATCGGCCAGGCCTTTAGAGGCTTCAAAATGGTAGCCGGCGGTCGGCCAATGGCCAACGATAGTTGCGCCGCGCGGTTCGATGATATCGCGAATGGTCCCCAGCGCATCACAGAAGTATTCAGCATAGTCTTCCTGATCGCCACAGCCAAACAGAGCCACCAGTTTGCCATTGAAATCGATCTCTTCCAGCGTCGGGAAGAAATCGTCCCAGTCGCACTGGGCTTCGCCGTAGTACCAGGTGGGAATGCCGAGCAGCAGGATATCGTGAGCTTCCAGATCCTCTTTGCTGCTTTTGGCAATGTCGTGAACATCAGCAACGTCTTTACCAAGCTGCTTTTGGATCATTTTTGCAATATTTTCGGTGTTGCCGGTGTCGCTGCCAAAAAAGATGCCGATGATTGCCATGAGTAAAATAACCTCTTGAAACTTAATGATGTGGTAGTGGCGTAATGCCCGCAGATAGGGGCAATGATAGCAGAACTGAGAAGGGCGCGGAAACAGCAATCACGCCCAACTGCACACTCTGCTACACGAAAGCTTATTTTTTGAGGGTTTTAGGCTTTATCCTGGCCGCGCAGTGCTGCCAGCTGGTTCATCAGCATCTCTTCGATGAGATCGCTGCGGTTCATGTTACGGGCTTCGGCCAGCTCATTAAGCGCATCGACAGCATCGGCATTGAGCTTTAGCTCCACGCGCTTCAGACCGCGACTCTTATCGCGTTTAAGCTGATTGCGTTTGTTGATGCGCAGCTGTTCATCGCGCGAAAGCGGATTCGTTTTCGGTCTACCCGGCCGACGCTCAGTTGCGAACAAATCTAATGTCGTACGGTCCGTTTGTTCTTTTGCCATGATTCAGAGTGACTTCGGGGGAAACAAGCTATCGGGCATAGCCGACGCAGACAGCGCGCCATAATACATCAGGCGACGGGCTGCGCCAACGGCCGCGGGCATTAAGCCGCGCGGTCGAGTATATTTTAGGCAGTTACGCGGCGATAGAGGTCAAATAACGACGGATCGCGCGGATAACGGCCTCCGGTTTTTCTGCATGCACCCAGTGCCCGGCGCCGGCGATAACGTGCGCGCGCGCCTGGGGAAACTGAGCTAATAAAGTCTCGCGGTAGGCATCGGTGACGTAGGGGGAGTTGCCGCCCGGAATAAACAGCGCCGGATGCGGCCAGGGCGGAACGGTTTGCCAGCCGACGATATTATCGTACTGCTCCCACAGCACCGGTACGTTAAACCGCCACTGGCCGTCCACGAAAGATTTTAACAGAAACTGAATCACGCCCTCTTCGTTAAGGTGCTGGCGCATGACCGTCGCCGCCTGCTGACGCGTAGCTGCCCCCGCGTCGGTGACGGCATTGATGGCGGCGAAGATTTCATCATGGCGGCGGACGCGATAATCCACCGGGGCGATATCAATGGCGACCAGGCCCGCGATGCGCTCCGGGGCCAGCGCGCTCAGCGCCATCACCGCTTTACCGCCCATTGAGTGACCAATAAAGGTGGCTTTCTCAATCTGTGATTCATTGAGAATATCAAGCAGATCCTGGGCCATCGCGGGATAGGTCATGTCAGGCGAGCGCGGCGAAAGGCCGTGGTTTCGCATGTCGACCTGGATAATATCGCGATCGAGAACCAGATCGCGGGCGAGGATCCCAAGATTATCCAGGCTGCCAAAAAGGCCGTGGACCAGGACGATAGGGGGATTATTGTGCGGATTCTGTGCAGATTGCGCTCGGCTATTTAATTTCATGGCAAAGTTCTTTTTTTCGCTCCGTCGGGTTAGGGTATTATGTTGGACATTCTGCCATCCGGCTGCAAGACCCGGAAGATATCCGAGTTTTACCGCCATCCTGGTTTGACGCTATCCGCGGTTGGGATTTGTCCCTATAATCCCGACAACTTGTATTCAGAAAAAGATATCGCACTGGATTAAGATGAAAACAATTGAAGTTGATGATGAACTCTATAGCTATATTGCCAGCCACACCAAGCATATTGGCGAGAGCGCATCCGACATTTTACGGCGCATGTTGAAGTTTTCCGCCGTTTCCCAGCCTGTCGCACCGGTAGCGAAAGCCGCTCCGGCCCCTGCGCCAACGCCTGTCGTTGAAGTGAAACCCGCCAATCCTCTGAAAGATAAAGTTCGCGCTATGCGTGAGCTGCTGTTATCTGATGAGTACGCTGAACAAAAGCGCGCGGTAAACCGTTTCATGCTGGTTCTGACCACCCTCTACGCCTTAGACAGCAAAGCGTTTGCCGAGGCGACCGAGTCCCTGCACGGGCGCACTCGCGTTTATTTCGCTGAGGATGAACGCACGCTGCAGAAAAACGGTAATCAGACGAAACCTAAGCAGGTACCGGGAACGCCGTGGTGGGTCATTACAAATACCAATACCGGTCGCAAATGCAGCATGATCGAACATATCATGCAGTCAATGCAGTTCCCTGCGGAATTGATCGAAAAGGTTTGCGGTACGATCTAGTTAGTTAACTTTGCACCAGAAGGATCAGGCAATGGCAATCGATAAGCGCGCGGGTCAACCTGCGCAACAGAGTGATTTGATTAACGTCGCCCAACTGACTGCCCAGTACTATGTGCTGAAGCCGGAAGTTGGCAACGCGGAACATGCAGTGAAGTTTGGCACCTCCGGTCACCGCGGCAGCGCGGCGCGCCACAACTTCAACGAGCAGCATATTCTGGCGATTGCTCAGGCAATTGCTGAAGATCGCGCGAAGAACGGGATCACCGGCCCATGCTATGTTGGTAAGGACACTCACGCACTCTCCGAACCGGCTTTCATTTCCGTACTGGAAGTGCTGGCGGCGAACGGCGTTGACGTCATCGTTCAGGAAAACAACGGCTTCACCCCGACGCCGGCGATTTCCAATGCGATTCTGGTGCACAACAAGAAGGGCGGCCCGCTGGCTGACGGTATTGTTATCACGCCGTCCCACAACCCGCCGGAAGACGGTGGTATCAAGTACAACCCGCCTAACGGCGGCCCGGCGGATACCAACGTGACTAAGGTGGTAGAGAATCGCGCCAACGAACTGCTGGCTGCCGGTCTGCAGGGCGTGAAGCGTATTTCTCTTGATGCGGCGCTGGCCTCCGGCCACGTCACAGAGCAGGATCTGGTGCAGCCGTTTATTGAAGGGCTGGCGGATATCGTCGATATGGCGGCGATCCAGAAAGCCGGACTGACGCTGGGCGTCGATCCGCTGGGCGGCTCCGGTATCGAATACTGGAAGCGTATAGCTGAGCATTACAATCTCAACCTGACCATCGTTAACGATCACGTCGATCAGACCTTCCGCTTTATGCACCTCGATAAAGACGGCGCAATCCGCATGGACTGCTCCTCCGAGTGCGCGATGGCGGGCCTGCTGGCGCTGCGCGACAAGTTTGACCTGGCCTTCGCCAATGACCCGGATTACGACCGTCACGGTATCGTCACGCCGGCCGGGTTAATGAACCCGAACCACTACCTGGCGGTGGCGATTAACTACCTGTTCCAGCATCGCCCGCAGTGGGGCAAAGATGTGGCTGTCGGTAAAACCCTGGTCTCCTCGGCGATGATTGACCGCGTAGTCAACGATCTGGGGCGCAAACTGGTGGAAGTACCGGTTGGCTTTAAGTGGTTCGTTGACGGCCTGTTTGACGGCAGCTTCGGCTTCGGCGGCGAAGAGAGCGCGGGAGCGTCGTTCCTGCGCTTTGACGGCACGCCGTGGTCTACCGACAAAGACGGCATCATCATGTGCCTGCTGGCGGCGGAAATCACCGCAGTCACCGGCAAAAACCCGCAGCAGCACTACGACGAGCTGGCAGAGCGCTTTGGCGCGCCAAGCTACAACCGTCTGCAGGCTTCCGCGACGTCTGCCCAGAAAGCGGCGCTGTCTAAGCTCTCCCCGGAAATGGTGAGCGCCAGTACCCTGGCAGGCGATCCGATTACCGCGCGTCTGACCGCGGCGCCGGGCAACGGGGCGGCGATTGGCGGTCTGAAGGTGATGACCGACAACGGCTGGTTCGCCGCGCGTCCGTCAGGTACCGAAGATGCCTATAAAATCTACTGCGAAAGCTTCCTCGGCGCTGAACATCGTCAGCAGATTGAGAAAGAAGCGGTAGAGATTGTCAGCGAAGTGTTGAAAAACGCGTAATTGACCGCACGATAAACAGGCCCTTTTCAGGGCCTGTTTTTTTTCGCAGGGATAGCGATGAATCGGGAACGAAAAAACGTTTTTTGGTTTTGGGGTGGGATGGATCTCTTTTATCTCTTGCAGTTTATTGGCTGGAACATCTACCGCCGGCGAGTACCGCTTTACGACGATATCCTCTCATTTTTACCCCTGCTGCAAACCTGGGGCTCCGCGGCCGCCTGGCTGTTTACCCTTCATTTTATTCTGACTATCAGCATTCCCGCGTCGATGATTCTCTTCTGGCGCCAGAGCCGCTATGCGCCGTGGCTGGCCTATGCGCAGACGCCGCTGCGTCTGGCCTTTATGCTCCCGTCGCTTTCGCTGGTGGTCTCGCTGGCGCAGGCGATGGCGTTGAAAATCGCGGCCTTCTATATTGCTCTGCTGCTGGTCTCAGAGGCGGCAAAAGTCGTGACATTATGGCGATGTCGCAAGGTTTGACGTTATGTGTTATCCAGACGGCACAGGCCTGGCGGATATTACGCTGACTGAATCGGGCATAAACGGGTATTATTGCTTTGACCGGGTTTGCCCGTTTTGGCGAATATACGGCTAAAGCAAACGAACAATCACGGCTAATTCTGCGATTTTAATCACAAATTTATTCCATCCAAAATGAACGTTGCCTGATATATATGATCAACTTCAAACTAAAAAAAGCTAAAAACTTGTTTTGATTTTGTATGATTTATGTCACTTACTGATATGGACGATTTTGTTATATTTATGTCATTAAATCCTGAATGCTTTCTTGAGAACGTCTATGTTACAAGTTAAACGTCATTCATTAATTGTGGAATATGTCGTAGAAAAAGGATGCGCCAGAGTTAATGAACTCTCACAGATATTCGGTGTATCTCCAGAAACCATTCGCCGGGATTTAACCGCGCTGGCGAGAAATAAAAAAATAGTTCGCAGCTTTGGCGGTGCAATGATTTCTGAAAATAATGCATCATTTTTAGCTGCCGATACGCCGACAAATCACGGGAACTTTGTCGATAAAGCCGAGGCCTTTATTAAGCGCACCAAAGAGCAGCCGGAACGTAAGATGCGTATTGCTAAAGGCGCGCTGCAGTTTATTCATGAGCATGAGTGCATTATCATGGATAATAGCAGCTCCTGCTGGTTTTTAGCGCGCCAGCTGCCTGACATCGAGCTGACCGTGATTACCAATTCTTTGAATATCATTCAAACCTTAGCCTGTCGTAAGAAAATAAGAATAGTCAGCGTTGGGGGTGAATATTCTGAGCGCCACGGTGATTTTCACGGTCCGGTCGCCGAGTTCATTATCAACAACTTTAAGGTCAATAAGCTGTTTTTTTCTTGCCAGGGTCTCGACGCCGGGTTGGAAATAAAAGACAGCAATGAAGTCAACGTCCGGCTGAAGCAGGAGATGCTGAAAGTTGCCGATCAAAAAATCCTGATGGTCGATAGCAGTAAGTTTGAACGCTATTCACTCTATAAAATATGCGATCTGGCGGATATTGATGTGTTGATCACTAACGAATTACCAGCTGATACCTATCGCCAGCACCAGGTACATATTGTCGAGACTAAATAGCCGCTCTGCCAGATATTCTACCGGCATTATTATTGAATAGTCCTTGTGCCCGATGGAGGGGTATTGCGCCAGCAATACCATCCCTCTTCATTATTTATCCGAAAAAGAGGTTTACGATGGAACAATTACCTGAAGATATGAAAGCGGTTGTCTGCCATGGTCCCCAGGATTATCGCTTTGAGAAGATTCCCCGCCCGGTCGCCAAAGAAAAGGAAGTGGTCATTAAGGTTGACGGGTGTGGAATCTGCGCCGGCGACTGCAAGGCCCAGGACGGCGCGCCGATGTTCTGGGGCGATAATCCGTGGGTGAAAACGCCGGTGGTGCCCGGCCATGAGTTTTACGGTCGGGTTGCCGAATTAGGCCCGGGCTCCGCTGAAAAATATCAATTAAAAATTGGCGATCGCATCCTGGCTGAACAGATTGTCCCCTGCCATGAGTGCCGTTTCTGTAAAACCGGCAAATACTGGATGTGCGAAACCCATGATATTTACGGTTTCCAGAAGGATGTCGCCGATGGCGGTATGGCTGAATATATGCGTTTTTCCGAACGGGCGATTATTCACAAAATTCCTGAATCATTAAGTGAAGAAGATGCCGCGCTGATCGAACCTATGGCCTGCGCAATCCACACGGTACGCCGCGGTGATATCGAACTGGATGATGTGGTTGTTATCGCCGGCGCCGGGCCGCTGGGGCTGTGTATGGTGCAGGTCGCTCATCTGAAAACGCCGAAGAAACTGGTAGTCATCGACACGATGGACGACCGCCTGGCGCTGGCGAAAGCGTTTGGCGCCGACGTGGTCATCAATGCGGCGCAAGAGGACGCCATCGCTATCGTAAAATCCATGACCGATGGTTACGGCTGCGATGTGTATATCGAAGCGACGGGCGCCCCTATCGGCGTGACCCAGGGTCTGGAGATGATTCGTAAGCTGGGACGCTTCGTTGAGTTCAGCGTGTTTGGTAAAGAAACGACCGCCGACTGGTCGATTATTGGCGACCGTAAAGAGCTGGATATCCGCGGCGCGCATCTGGGGCCTTACAGCTATGAAATCGCCATCGATCTCTTTGCGCGCGGTCTGCTGACCGCCAAAGGCGTGGTGACGCATTTCTATTCTATTGATGAGTGGAAAGCCGCTTTTGAGATGGCTAAATCGCTCGATTCGATTAAGGTCGTCATTAAGCCATAAATTTTTTAACTAGTTAAGTTCGCCATTTTTAATTATTACGCAAATGACCGCTGATGGCTGTTCATTAAATACTGGATTTCAATCATGGGGATAACTGAGATCAATATCGGTGGCTTCTGGCTATCTGCCAGCGGCGTATTTATTGCTCAGTATATCAGGCAGCATCCGTACCATGAAAACGCTGATAAATAAATTTTATTTCTCAGCGCATTACTCAATAAGGAGATAGTGAATGCCTGTAAAATTTAAGACTAAAGCAATACTCTCAGGACTTCTTGCGATGAGCATGGTTGCCTGCGTTAATGCCAAACCTTTGACTATCGGTATGTCGTTCCAGGAATTGAATAACGAATATTTCGTCACCATGAAAGAGTCGCTTGAGCAGTCGGCAAAAGATATTAACGCCACCGTCTATACAGCGGATGCGGCGCATGATGTTTCCAAGCAGATTAGCGACGTTGAGGATATGCTGCAAAAGAAAATAGATATTTTGCTGATTAACCCGGCTGATAGCGTCGGTGCGGAAACCGCCGTACTGGCCGCTAAAAAAGCCGGCGTGGTGGTGGTGGCGATAGATGCTCAGGCTAATGGTCCGATCGATTCTTTTGTCGGTTCAAAAAACTATGATGCGGGCTTTATTGCCGGAGAACACTTAGCCAAAGCGCTGGGTGATAAAGGCAACGTAGCGATTCTCGACGGGATTCCGGTGGTACCTATTCTGGAGCGCGTGCGCGGCTTTGAAGATGCGATGAAAAAGCATCCCAATATTAAAGTGATTACCAAACTGAATGGTAAACAAGAGCGCGATACCTCCATGAGCGTGACGGAAAATATGCTGCAATCCAACCCGACGCTCAACGGTATTTTTAGCGTGAATGATGTTGGCTCACTCGGCGCTCTGGCGGCGATTCAGGCATCAGGGCGCGATGTGAAGCTGGTGAGCGTTGATGGTTCTCCGGAAGCGGTCGCTGAAATTGCTAAAGGTAATACGCCGTTTATTGCCACCGCCGCTCAGTTCCCGCGCGATCAGCTGCGTATTGGTTTAGGTATTGCCCTGGCCAAACATTGGGGGGCGAATATTCCTAAAGAGATCCCTGTTGATGTGAAACTTATCGATAAAACCAACGCCAAAGATTTCCACTGGTAATCGCATTATTACGCCACAGCGGCTCTCGCTTATTCAGGTGAGCCGTGCCGGATTCTTCTTAAAGTATGGCTCGCTATTTTATCGAGCCATTATGGAGCGATGTTTATGCCCAGCTTACTGGAAGTCAAAAACGTCAGTAAAAGCTTCCCCGGGGTCAAGGCGCTGGATAATGTCAATATCACCCTTGGCCGAGGGGAGGTGCATGCTTTATTAGGTGAAAACGGCGCGGGTAAATCGACGTTAATGAAAATCCTGTGCGGGATATATCAACCTGACGCCGGTAATATTTTTATTGACGGTAAGCAGCAGCATTTTCATAACTATCGTGACGCGATTGCCTGCGGCGTAGGGATTATCTTTCAGGAGTTTTCTCTTATTCCCTATCTGAACGCTTATGAGAATATTTTCCTTAATCGCGAAAAGGTAAATCGTTTTGGCCTGCTAGATCGTAAAGCGATGCGCCGCGAGGCGTTACGCATTTTTAAAGATCTTGGCGTGACCCTCGATCCCGATGAGCAAATTTGCCATCTCAGCGTCGCCGAACAGCAGTTTGTGGAAATTGCCAAAGCGCTGTCGCTGGATGCGCGAATTCTCATTCTGGATGAACCCACAGCGACCTTAACCCCGAGCGAGGCGGAGCATCTTTTCCGCGTGATGCGCGATTTAAAGGCCAAAGGCGTCGGGATGTTCTTTATCTCACACCACCTTGAGGAGATATATGAGATCTGCGACAGCCTGAGCATTCTCCGCGACGGCAAATATATCGGGTCGGCAAAGGTCGACAATATCGATATCGCTGAGATGATCCAGATGATGGTCGGCCGTGAGGTGGAGAATATCTATCCCGAGCGGCGGACGCTGGCGCATGATGAGATACTGCTGGAGGCCGAAATTCAGCTTACCGAGAGTAGCCAGCTCAATCGACTGACGCTGCGCAAAGGGGAGATCCTGGGCCTCGCCGGGCTGGTGGGGTCGGGGCGTTCCGAAGCGATCCTGGCCCTGACCGGCGCGGATAAATGCTTCAAAAAGCGCGTCCGGCTGGCCGGAAAAGAGGTGACGATAAAATCCACCGACCGGGCTCTGCGTCTGGGCATTGGTCTGTTGCCGGAAAGCCGCAAAACGCAGGGACTGGTGCTGCCTTTTTCGGTCAAAGATAATATCTGGCTTAACAAACACGCCTGCCAGTTCTCGCTTATCCGCGATAACGAAGAGCGCCTGACCGCCGAGCGTTTAATTAATCACGTTGGCGTGAAAACGCCGGATGCCGGGACCGCGGTGGGGACGTTGAGCGGCGGTAACCAGCAGAAAGTCGTTATTTCCCGTTGGTTAAATCATGATGTCAATATTCTTATTTTTGACGAACCGACTCGCGGTATTGATGTCGGAGCGAAATCAGAAATCTATCAGATTATGCGCGACCTCACCGCCCAGGGTATTTCAATAATTATGATTTCATCTGAGCTACCAGAGGTGATTGGCGTTAGCGACCGGGTAATGGTTTTTCGCGACGGTAATATCGTTGCCGAACTCGAGAACGACCAAATCAATTCCACTGTGATTATGCTGCACGCTGCCGGTAATATTATTTAGGGAGTATTAAATGAGTAATGAAAACGTGTCATTAGCGCCCGCCGCATCCCCTGATAAAAATAAAAAGATGCTCCATGGTTTATTAAAAATGCCCGCGTTCCTGCCGTTTGTTGGTCTGGTACTCCTGTTCTCCTGTATGGCTATTTTTAATGACTACTTTTTAACGGTCGATAACTTATCGACCGTCGCCCGTCAGGTCTCGATTAATGCCATCATTGCCATCGGGATGACCTTTGCCATCCTGACCGGTGGGATCGACCTCTCCGTCGGCGCGGTCATGGCCCTGGCCGGTACCCTAATGGCGGGATTAATGAAGTACTATGGTTTAGATCCGTGGTTAGCCATTCTTATCGGCCTGTGTTCCGGCGTCGCCTTTGGCGCGCTGAACGGCTTTTTAACCGCCTACGGTAAAATGCCGCCGATTATCGTGACCCTCGGGGCAATGATTATTGCGAAGGGGCTGGCGCTGATCTATACCGGCGGCTACCCCATCTCCGGCTTACCGGATTCATTCGCTTTTTGGGGCCGTGAATATCTGTTCGGTATTCAGGTGCCTATTATTCTGATGGTGGTTTTATATCTCATCTTTTATATCGTCCTGAATCATATGCCGTTTGGTCGCTATGTTTATTCCCTCGGCGGCAATGAAGAAGCGGCGCGCCTGAGCGGCCTGCGGGTGAAATATTATAAATTGCTGGTTTACGTGATCAGCGGTTTTACCGCCAGTTTTGCCGGTCTTATTTTCACCTCGCGGGTGATGAGCGGACAGCCGAATGCCGGCGTCGGATTTGAACTGGATGCCATTGCCGCCGTGGTGCTCGGCGGGGCATCCATTGCCGGCGGCCGCGGAATGATTATCGGCACGCTGATTGGCGCCATGATGCTCGGTGTACTGAATAATGGTTTAAACCTTCTGGGGATCTCACCTTACGTTCAGTACGTGGTGAAAGGGCTTATTATTTGGGGCGCCACCTTTATTAGCTCAGCCAGACGTTAACTTATTTTAAATATGAGGCGAAGGGATATGAATTTTATCGGGGTTGATATCGGTGGTACGGTCACCAAAGCCGGTATATATAATGAGTTAGGGCAAGAGATTCACGTGGCGTCGCAATATGCGCAGGTATTATCCGAACAGCCGGGCTTTACCGAGCGGAACATGCATGAGCTATGGGACAGCGTTTGCAGCGTGATAAAAAAAGCGCTGTATGAAAGCCAGGTGCCGCCGCTAAGCATCGGCGGGATCGGTTTCTCCTCGCACGGCAAAGGGCTCTACGCGATTGACAAAAAAGGCGAGCCGGTGCGCAACGGGATTATCTCATCCGATACTCGGGCGCTGGCGTTTGTCAAAAAATGGTATCGCGAAGGTATAGACAAGCTGGCATACCCAAAAGGATTGCAGCAGCTGTGGACCGGACATCCGGTGTCGCTACTGGCGTGGCTGAAAGCGCATGAGCCGGCCAATTACGACAGGATCGACGCCGTTTTAATGGTGCACGACTACGTTCGTTTCCGCCTGACCGGCGAGGCGACGGCGGAGATCACTAATATTTCCGGCAGCAATTTTTATAACCAGTTTACCTCCCGCTATGACCGCGACATGATGGCGCTGTTTGGCATTGAGGAAGTGGCGGATAAAACCGCGCCGGTGGTGAACTCGACGGACTGCGTGGGCCACATTACCCTGCAGGCCTCGCTGGATTGCGGTTTGTGCCCGGGGACGCCGGTTTTCGGCGGCTTTTTCGACGTGGTGGCCTCCGCCGTCTCCTCGGGCATTGACCGGGCGGATACCCTGAGCGCGGTAGCCGGAACCTGGAGTATCGCCACCTCGGTGACGGATAGCATTATTGCCAGCGACTTTCCCTACATCTGGGGGAAATACTGCATTCCGGGCAAATACTTCGTTCACGAGGGCAGCCCCACTTCGGCGAGCAATCTCTCCTGGTTTGTGAAGCAGTTTTTCCCTGACGATGATCGCTGCTATGACCATTTCGAAAGCTGGATTGCGCAAGATACCGACAGCAACCTCATTTTTTTACCCTATTTGTTCGGTTCCAATCTGGCGATGGATCTGCCCGGCGCGCTGGTGGGCCTCGCGGGGCATCATACGAAAAAGGATATTATTGCGGCCATCTATCGCGGCATCGTTTTTTCTCACCTGGTGCATCAGGACCGCATTATTGAACTCAATCGGGATATTCAAAAAATTCGCTTTACCGGCGGGCCGAGCCAGTCGAGAGGCTGGACGCAGATGTACGCCGATGCGGCCAATCTTCCGCTGGAAGTGGTGGATATCGAACAGGCCGGCTGTCGAGCCGCCGCGCTGTGCGCCGCGGCCGGCAGCGGCGCCTACGCTAACTTCAGCGAAGCGATTGCCGCCACGCAGCCCGAGGTGGTCTGCTACCAACCCGACAGCAATCGGCATCAGCAGCTGCGTGAAGGCTACGCCCGTTACTTAGCGGTCGCGCAAAGCCTCTCCATGGCGACGGGAGCGGCGCAATGAAACCCAGACTTGGCATCTACGAAAAAGCGCTCCCCGCGGCGCTGGACTGGCCGAAACGCTTCGAAATGGCGGCGGGCCTGGCGTTTGATTTTATTGAAATCTCCGTTGACGAAAGCCCCGAGCGCCAGGCCAGGCTGCGCTGGAACCGGGGACAGCGGCTGGCGTTCGTGGCCGACAAAATTAACAGCGGCATTGATGTGCCGAGCATGTGCCTCTCCGCGCACCGCAGCCATCCCTTTGGTAGCGTCAATCGCGATACCCGGCTCAAGGCGCGGGAACTGATGCTTGATGCGCTGGATTTTGCCAGCCACGTCGGCATTCGCAACATCCAGCTGGCAGGCTATGACGTCTATTACGAATCCTCTTCGGCGCAGACCCGGGAATACTTTATCGAGGGCATCAACTGGGCGGTGGCTGAAGCGGCGAAAGCGCAGGTGATGCTGTCGATGGAGATTATGGATACTGCCTTTATGAGCAATATCTCCCGCTGGCTGGATCTCGAACGGAAGGTTTGCAGTCCGTGGTTTTGCGTCTACCCGGACGTTGGCAACTTAAGCGCCTGGCAAAACGACGTTCCCGAAGAGTTGAGGAAGGGCATTCATAAAATCACCGCCATTCATTTGAAGGATACCCAGCCCGTTTCGCACGCTTCGCTGGGGCAGTTCCGCGATGTACCATTCGGGACCGGCTGCGTCGATTTTACCGAGATATTTCGTACGCTCTCGGCGCTGAACTATCGCGGCGCCTGGCTGATTGAGATGTGGGCCAAAAATGACGGGCGGGACAGCGAGAGAATCGCCGACGCTAAAGCGTGGCTAACGGATAAACACCAGCAGGCGTTTCGCCCGCCTCAGTATGAAGGCATTGTGAATTCAGGAGTGAAGTATGTTGGATAACCTCAAGCAGGCGGTTCTTGACGCCAATCTGGCGCTGCCGAAATTTCATCTTGTGACCTTTACCTGGGGCAACGTCAGCGGTATCGATCGCGAGGCCGGGCTGGTGGTAATCAAACCCTCCGGCGTGGAATACGCCGTGATGACGGCCGAGGATATGGTGGTGGTGGAGCTGGCGACCGGCAGGGTGGTGGAGGGGCGCTATAAGCCCTCGTCGGATACGCCGACCCATCTGGAGCTGTATAAGGCGTTTAGCGGCGTGGGCGGAATTGTGCATACCCATTCGCGCCACGCGACGATTTGGGCGCAGTCGGGCAGGCCGCTGCTGGCGATGGGCACCACCCACGCCGACTATTTTTATGGGCCGATCCCCTGTACCCGCCCGCTCAGCGATGATGAAATCCGCGGTGATTATGAAACCAATACCGGTCACGTGATTATTGAAACGCTGGGCGCGCAGCATACCGATCCGCTCAGCGTGCCCGCCGCGCTGGTCCACGGCCACGGCCCGTTTGCATGGGGAAAAGATCCGGCGAACGCGGTGCATAATGCGGTGGTGCTGGAGGAGATTGCCTATATGAATATGTGGACCCGCCAGCTGAGCATTGACGAACAGCCGGTCTCTGCGACGCTGCTGGATAAACACTATTTGCGTAAACACGGGGCAGGGGCCTACTACGGACAATAATCGCCTGCCTTCCCCGGATTGCGGCGTAAACGCCTTATCCGGGCTACCGGCCTGCAGTCGACGGTGAACCCGTAGCCCGGTCAGCGCAGCGCCACCGGGATGAAACAGCGTTGATTTATGAGGCCTGGCACCTTTCCCGGAGGCGGCGCTTGACGCGCCTGTCCGGGCTACCGCCTGGCAGACGATGGCGGACCTGTAGCCCGGCTAAGCGAAGCGCGAGCCGGGGACAACGGCTAGGGCATAAACCGATAGCCGATCCCCGTTTCGGTCAGCAAATGCTGCGGACGCGCCGGATCGGCCTCCAGCTTTTGCCGCAGGTGCCCCATATAAATGCGCAGATAGTGGCTGTGCTCCACCGCATTCGGCCCCCAGACCTGATTGAGCAGCTGCCGCTGGGTCAGCACCTTGCCGGGATTATTGAGCAGTACCGCCAGCAGGCGAAATTCAATCGGCGTCAGGTGGATCTCCTGATCGCCGCGTACGATGCGGCGGGCGGGGATATCAACGTCAATATCGGCAAAACGCACCCGCGGTTCGTCGGCCTGGGCGCCGGCATGGCGGCGCATCGCCACCCTCAGCCGCGCCTGCAGCTCGCCAATACCAAAGGGTTTACTGAGATAGTCATCGGCACCGGCGTCAAGCGCGGCGATTTTGTCCTGCTCCTCGGTGCGCGCCGACAGCACGATAATCGGCATCTGGCTCCACTGGCGAACCTCGCGAATAAACGCGTTGCCGTCACCATCGGGTAGTCCAAGATCGAGAATGGTTAAATCCGGCTTGCGGGTCGCGGCTTCGATCAGCCCGCGCTGCAGGGTCTCCGCTTCAAATACGCGCATGCCGTCGGCTTCCAGCGCGGTGCGCAGAAAGCGGCGGATAGCATTTTCGTCTTCAACGATCAGAACGTTAATCACATTTCCTCGGCTAACTCTTCCAGTTCGGGGGGCGTTTCCCTCGGCAGTGTAACACGGAAGCAGGCGCCGCCCTGCGGGCGCGTCGCGGCGCTAATGGTCCCGCCGTGCACCTCAACGATCGCCTGGCAAATGGCCAGCCCCAGCCCGACGCCGGGGATCGCCGACTCTTTATTGCCGCGAGCGAATTTATCAAAGATAGCCTGTTCTTGCCCGGCGGGAATACCCGGTCCGTTATCCCATACCTCAAGTACTAAAGTGTGCGGATCGACGTCCGCGGTAATGCCGATTTGCGCCTGTGCTCCCGCGTATTTCACCGCATTTTCCAGAAGATTAATCAGTACCCGCTCAAAAAGCGGACCGTCGACGTGAACCAGCAGCAGCGGGTCCGGCAGCGCAAGCTGAATATGCCGCCCGCCGAGTCCCGGCTCCAGCATACGCAGCGCGCTGCCGACGACCTCTTCCAGGGTTAACCACTCTTTATGCAAATTAAAGCCGCCGGACTGGATCCGCGCCATATCCAGCAGATTATTCACCAGGCGGGTAGTATTGAGCACGTGCTGGCGTATCTCGTTGGCCTGCGGCGCGTGCTTCGATCCTTCGCTGGCGAGATCGAGCGTCAGGATCTCCGCCTGGCCAAATAGCACCGTAAGCGGAGTCCGTAGATCGTGGGACAGCGCCGCCAGCAGCGAGTTGCGCAGGCTTTCCCGTTCGCTGTTCAGCCGGGCCTGCTCTTCGCTGGCGGTGAGCGCCAGCCGTTCCAGCGCGCTGGCGACCAGCAGGGTGAAGGTTTCCAGCAGGCGCTGCTGTTCGGGGATCATCAGTTGGCGCAGGTTGGCCGGCTCCACGACCAGCAGTCCCCAGGTGCGGGTGGCGCTTTTCAGCGGCAGGATCTGGTAGGGCACTCCGGGAAGCGTATCGGTGCCCGCGCCGGCGGGTTGGCCTTTATCAAAGCTCCAGCGGGCAATCGCGTCATCCCAGGTGATTGCCGCCGCGGGCTGCGTCAGCGGCGTGAGTCTTAATGTTTCATCGGGCAGCAGCAGCTGGCTGCGCGCCTGAAACGTTGAGGCGATAAACCGCTCGCTGGTGGCGGCGATATCTTCACGACTGCGGCCCACCGCCAGCGCTTTTGACATTTCGTACAGATGCCGGGTGCGCTGTTCGCGATAGCGCGCCACCCGCGCCTGGTAGCGTACGCCGGCGGTGAGGTTGCCGATAAGCAGTCCGACGGTCAGCATCACGCCAAAGGTCAGCAGATACTGCACGTCAGAAACCGCCAGCGTTCCGCGCGGCGCGACAAAAAACAGATCGAAGCTGACCACGTTAATCACCGTCGCCAGTACCGACGGCCAGCGGCCGTACAGAAGGGCGATAATCACCACGCCGAGCAGGTACAGCATCACCAGGTTGGCGGCCTCAAAGGCCATCAGCCACTGCATGGCGACGACGGTAATAACCGCGCACAGGGCGATGGCGACGACGCACCCCTGAAACTGCAAACGCCATTTTTCCATCGCCGTCCGGCTATCGCTGGCGCGCGCCGGCAGGGAGGCGGCCTTTTCATCCAGCGCGATCACCACCAGGTCGAGATCCGGCGCGTGACGGGCCAGGCGATCGGCGAAGCCGCTGCGATCCCACCAGCGCCTTTTCTGCTGGCGGCCAATCACTATCTTGCCGAGATTATGTTCGCGGGCGTAGTGGAGGACGGCCTTCTCTTCCGAAGGATCGGCGAGGGTGGCGGTTTCCGCGCCCAGCTCCTGCGCCAGCCTGAGCGCGGCGAGAATCGCCCGCCGTTTTGTCTCCGGCAGGCGGTGCAGAGAGGGGGTTTCAACATACACCGCATGCCAGACGCTCCCCAGCCGGGCCGCCAGCCGGGCGGCGGCGCGGACCAGCTTTTCGCTGCCGGTGTTATGGCCGATGCACAGCAAAATGGCGTCGCGGGTATGCCAGACTTTTTCCTGGCCCTGACGGTCGCGCCAGGCGCGCATCTGCTCATCGACCCGATCGGCGGTACGGCGCAGCGCCAGCTCGCGCAGGGCGATAAGGTTGCCCTTGCGAAAGAAGTTCTCGATGGCCCGCTCGGCCTGGCCGCCGATATAGACTTTTCCCTCATTGAGCCGCTGACGCAGATCGTCGGGGGGCAGGTCCACCAGCACCACATCGTCGGCGGCGTCGAAAAACGGATCCGGGACGGTTTCGCGAACCTGCACGCCGGTGATGCCGCTGACGACATCGTTCAGGCTCTCGAGGTGCTGGACGTTAACGGTGGTGAATACGTCAATGCCGGCTTCCAGCAGCTCTTCGACGTCCTGCCAGCGTTTAGGATGACGCGAGCCGGGCGCGTTGCTGTGCGCCAGCTCATCGACCAGAATCAGCGCCGGGCGACGGGCCAGCGCGCCGTCAAGGTCAAACTCCTTTACGTAGCGCCCGCGGTGGGAAAGGCGGCGCTGGGGCAGGGTACTGAGTCCCTCAAGCATCGCCGCCGTCTCTTTGCGTCCGTGGGTTTCCGCCACGCCAATCAGAATATCCAGCCCCTGGGCGCGCAGCCGCTGCGCTTCCGCCAGCATCGCCCAGGTTTTACCGACCCCGGCGCAGGCGCCAAAAAATATCTTTAGCTTACCGCGATGCGGGGCGGCGGCGTGTTGCAGCAGGCGGTCAGGGTCCGGACGCAGCGGCTCGTCACTCATTTTTACTTATCCTTCAGGGCATCCAGCGACATATTCAGCTGCAGTATATTTACCACAGGTTGGCCGAGAAAACTGAGCAACGGTTTTTGCGTTGCCTCGTTCACCAGCTGCGTGACCTGCTCCACGCTAAGCTGGCGCGCTTTGGCGACGCGCGGCGCCTGCCACAGAGCGGCGGCAGGCGTCAGACTGTAATCCAGTCCGCTCGCCGAGGCGGTCACCAGCTCCACCGGAACCGTTGCGCTGGCGTCCGGATTGGCGGCGCGCAGGGCCTGCACCCGTTCGCTGATGGCTTTGTCCAGCGCCGGATTGCTGGCGGCGAGGTTGCTGCCGCCGGACGCCAGCGGGTTATCCGGCATCTCCGCCGTCGCGGAAGGGCGGCCCTGGAAGTAGCCCGGCGCGGTAAAGTTCTGCCCGATAAGGCGGGAACCGCGCACTTCGCCGTCAATCCGCACCAGCGAGCCGTTGGCCTGCTGCGGGAACCACCACTGTCCCAGCGCGGTGGTTAACAGCGGATAGACGCCGCCGGTGAGCAGCGTTAACAGAATAAACAGCACAACAGCAGGACGAATGAATGACATGGTTTTTTCCTCACAGCAGCCCGGTCAGGGTCAATAACAGGTCGATCGCTTTGATACCGATAAAGGGCACCAGCAGTCCGCCCAGGCCGTAGACCCACAGGTTGCGGCGCAGCATCGCCGAGGCCGTCAGCGGCTTATAGCTCACGCCCTTCAGCGCTAGCGGGATCAGGAAGATGATAATCAGCGCATTAAAAATCACCGCGCTCAGGATCGCCGAAGAAGGCGAGTGCAGATGCATCACGTTAAGCATCGCCAGCGGCGGATAGACGGCGGCAAAGGCGGCCGGAATGATGGCAAAGTACTTCGCCACGTCGTTGGCGATACTGAAAGTGGTTAACGAACCGCGGGTCATCAGCATCTGTTTACCGATATGTACGACCTCGATCAGTTTGGTGGGGTTAGAGTCGAGATCCACCATATTGCCCGCCTCTTTCGCCGCCTGGGTACCGGAGTTCATCGCGACCGCCACGTCGGCCTGCGCCAGCGCCGGGGCGTCGTTGGTGCCGTCGCCGGTCATCGCCACCAGCCGTCCTTCCGCTTGATACTGGCGGATCAACGCCAGCTTGGCCTCCGGCGTCGCTTCGGCGAGAAAGTCGTCCACGCCCGCTTCCGCGGCGATAGCGGCGGCGGTCAGGCGGTTATCGCCGGTGATCATCACCGTCTTAATCCCCATTTTACGCAGCTGGGCAAAACGCTCTTTGATGCCGCCTTTGACGATATCTTTCAGCGAGATAATCCCCAACACGCGTTCGCCTTCGGCGACCACCAGCGGCGTAGCGCCAAGACGCGCCACGTCTTCAACCTGTTTATCGACGTCGGCCGGGAAGTGGCCGCCGTTGGCCTCAACGTGGCGGCGAATGGCATCCACGGAACCTTTGCGGATCATCCGCTGGTCGATGTTGATGCCGCTCATCCGGGTCTGGGCGGTAAACGGCACGAAGGTGGCATGCAGCGATTGCAGATCGCGCTCGCGCAGATTAAAGCGCTGTTTTGCCAGCACCACGATGCTGCGGCCTTCCGGCGTTTCGTCGGCCAGCGACGACAGCTGGGCGGCATCGGCAAGGGTTTTCTCTTCCACGCCCTGCGCAGGCAGGAATGCCGAAGCCTGGCGGTTGCCGAGGGTAATGGTGCCGGTTTTGTCCAGCAGCAGGACGTCAACGTCGCCCGCCGCTTCAACCGCGCGGCCGCTGGTGGCGATCACGTTCGCGCCGAGCATGCGGCTCATCCCGGCGACGCCGATGGCCGACAGCAGGCCGCCGATAGTGGTGGGGATCAGGCACACCAGCAGCGCCACCAGCACCGTGACGCTGACCGGGTTACCGCTCCAGGCGGAGAAGGGCCAGATGGTGGCGGTGGCCAGCAAGAACACCAGGGTCAGGGCGATAAGCAGGATAGTCAGCGCGATTTCGTTCGGCGTCTTGCGGCGCTGGGCGCCTTCAACCATGGCGATCATCCGGTCAAGGAAGGTTTCGCCGGGGTTGACGCTGCAGCGGATCACCAGCCAGTCGGAGAGAATACGCGTCCCGCCGGTCACTGAGGCGAAGTCGCCGCCGGACTCGCGGATAACCGGCGCGGATTCACCGGTAATGGCGCTCTCATCCACCGACGCGCCGCCTTCGATAACTTCGCCATCGCAGGGAATAATATCCCCCGCCTCGACCAGCACCACGTCGCCTTTACGCAGCTCTTCGGCGGGGACGTGGTCAATTTGCGCATCGTGCTGCGGCGCGCGCAGCTTACGGGCAAAGGCGGTCTTTTTGACCCCTTTGAGGCTGTTAGCCTGCGCTTTACTGCGGCCTTCCGCCATCGCTTCGGCGAAGTTGGCGAACAGGACGGTGAACCACAGCCAGAGACTCACGGCGGCGGTAAATCCGGCGCTGCCGGCGATCTGCCCGCTTGCCATGGCAAGAGCCAGCAGGGTGGTGAGCAGACTGCCAATCCAGACGATAAACATCACCGGGTTACGCCACTGTACGGCAGGGCTCAGTTTTTTCACGGCGTCCAGCAGGGCCTGACGCACCAGCGTCGGCTCCAGCAGGGCTAATGATTTGCGACTCATAACAGGTTGCTCCGCAATCGCTTAAAGTAAGGAAAAGTGTTCCGCCAGCGGGCCGAGCGCCAGCGCGGGAATAAAGGTCAGGGCGCCAACCAACAGCACGGTGCCGATCAGCAGGCCGATAAACAGCGCGTCATGGGTGGCGAGCGTGCCGCTGCCGGCGGGCTGAATTTTCTTCGTTACCAGCGAACCGGCAATCGCCATCACCGGGATAATGACCGCGAAGCGGCCAACCAGCATGCAGAACGCCAGCAGCAGGTTCCAGAACGGCGTCGCCGCGCTGAGGCCGCCAAAGGCGCTGCCGTTGTTGTTGGCCGCCGAGGTGACGGCGTACAGCACTTCGCTGAAGCCGTGTGGCCCGGGGTTGAACATGCCCGCGCGACCGGCTTCGGTCATCATCGCCAGCCCCGTGCCGAGGAGCACCAGCGTTGGGGTCACGAGGATCGCCAGCGCAATCATTTTCATTTCGCGGACGTCAATTTTCTTCCCGAGGTACTCCGGGGTGCGGCCAATCATCAGCCCGGCGATAAATACCGCCAGCATCACGAACAGCAGCATGCCGTACAGACCCGAGCCGACGCCGCCGAAGACCACTTCGCCTATCTGCATCAGCCACATGGGGACCATTCCGCCCAGCGCGGTAAAGGAGTCGTGCATGGCGTTGACCGCCCCGCAGGACGCGGCGGTGGTGACCACGGCAAACAGGCTGCTGGCGAGAATACCGAACCGGCTCTCTTTGCCTTCCATATTGATACTGCTGTCGGCGCCAAGGCTCAGCAGATGCGGGTTACCGCGGGTTTCCGCCCACATCACTACCGCCACGCAGACGATGAAGATGAGCGTCATCGCCCATAGAATGGCCCGTCCCTGACGGCGATCGCCCACCACCTCGCCGAAAGCGAAGCACAGCGCCGCCGGGATGAGAAAGATCGCCAGCATCTGCACCAGGTTGGTCAGCGCGGTTGGGTTTTCAAACGGATGCGCTGAGTTGGCGTTAAAGAAGCCGCCGCCGTTAGTACCCAGCATTTTGATCGCTTCCTGTGAAGCCACCGGCCCCATCGGCAGCATCTGGCGCACCCCTTCAAGCGAGGTAAAGCCCTGATTCGGGGAAAAACTCTGCGGCACGCCCTGCTGAATAAAGAACAGCGCGATGAGCAGCGAAATGGGCAGCAGCAGCCAGAGGGTGATGCGGGTCAGATCGACCCAGGCGTTGCCCAGTGTGCTGACTTTCTGCCGGGCGTAAGCGCGGGTAAGGGCAAAGATCACCGCGATGCCGGTGGCGGCGGAGAGGAAGTTTTGCACCGCCAGCCCGGCCATCTGGCTAAGGCTACTCATGGTGGTTTCACCGGCATAGGCCTGCCAGTTGGTGTTGCTGACAAAGCTCACCGCCGTATTCAGCGCCAGGTCCCAGGACAGGCCGGGCAGGTGCTGCGGATTGAGCGGCAGCGAGCCCTGGAACATCAGCAGCGTGAACAGGACCAGCAGACCCAGCGCGTTAAACAGCAGAATAGCGAATAAATATTGATACCAGTTCATCTCCTGCGAACGAATGCCCGCCGCCCGCCATAAACCGCGTTCGATGCCGGCCAGGCCCGGTAGCGGGGCATCATTGATCATCGTCGCCAGCGCCGTGCCCAGCGGACGAGCCAGGATCATCAGCAGCAGAATAAAGCTCGCGATGAGTAAAAATCCTTGAGCGGCCATCAGAATGCCTCCGCGTGTATCAGGGCATAAACCAGATAAACCAGCAACAGGAACACCAGCGCTACGCCAGCGATTACGCCTGCACTCACAATCCACCTCCGGGTGTCTTTTTGATTTACGAGGAGAATAGGCAGTCGGGCGCAAAGATTTCGCAAAAATCAGCGGCGGGGGTGTAAAAAAAATATAAAAATCGCCAAGACCACAATTTAACTAATGGTTAGTATTAATTTAACTTTTTTGTAACTAAGTTACCGGGTGAATGTAAATAAAGGCTAAATACGTGCTTTTTAGTGGTCGGATGAGTAGTAAAATTACAGCCAAAGCGGTACTATTTTAAGCAGAGAAACAGATTAATTTTACCGGCTTTGCTTGCCGGCCTGACAAAGGGGAGAGAAATTATGGCGTTGTACAAAACTTATCCTGCTCATATCATCTTTGCGCGTCGCGCTTTCGCCGTAGCGGCTGGCGTGCTGGCGCTGCCGGTAATGCTGTTCTGGAAAGATCGCGCCCGTTTTTACAGCTGGCTGCACCGCGTGTGGGCGAAAACCAGCGAACAGCCGGTATGGCTGGCGCAGGCTGAAAAAGTCTCCGCAGATTTTTATTAATAACGGTTTATGGCTCAGCGGGCGCGCGCTGCGAAAACGGGCTAATGGCTTGATATCCTGGTTTATTTACCCTGTTTTCCCCGACACAGCGTGCCAACAGATTGCCTTATCATCATGCCGCCGGTTTACCCGGCGGTTTTTTTTTGCCATGAGTGGCTTACACTTATTCACTCCCCGAAGGTTAAGCCTGCGGGAGGGTTAAATATAAGTCGAACTTATCAATTTTCATGATGAAAGGAATGCTATGGCCACCCATCTGGTCTGGTTTCGCGCGGATTTGCGCATCCACGATAACCTGGCGCTCGCCGCCGCCTGCCGCGATCCCGATGCCGAGGTGCTGGGATTATTTATCGCCACGCCAGGGCAATGGCGCCAGCACGGTATGGCGCCGCGCCAGGCGGCGTTTATGGTCAGCCACCTTCACAGCCTGCAAGCGGCGCTGGCCGAAAAGGGGATCCCGCTGCAGATTGAACATGCCGCAGATTTCACCGCCAGCGTGGCGCTGCTCGCCAGCATTTGCCGGCAGCGGCAGGTGACCCATCTGTTTTATAACTACCAGTACGAAATCAATGAACGCCAGCGCGATACGGCGGTGGAGAAAACCTTAGCGGAGGTGACCTGTCAGGGCTTTGATGACAGCGTTCTGCTGCCGCCGGGCAGCGTACTGACCGGCAGTCGTGAAATGTATAAGGTCTTTACGCCGTTTAAAAATGCCTTTATTCGCCGTTTGCAGGAAGCGCTGCCGGAGTGCGTCGCCGCGCCGCAAGTCCGCGCGGGCGGGCCCATCGCTGCGGCGACTGAAGTGAAAATAGATTATCCGCAGACGCCATTTGATAGCGAGCTGTTCGCCGCGGATGAAAAAAGCGCCATCGCCCGGCTTCGCGGCTTCTGCCAGCAAAAGGCCGCCGACTATGAGCAGCAGCGCGATCTTCCCGCCATCGAGGGGACCAGCCGACTGTCGCCGTGCCTGGCGGTGGGCGCGCTCTCACCGCGCCAGTGCCTGCACCGTTTGCGGGTTGAGCAGCCGCGGGCGCTGGATGGCGAAGCCGGATCGGTATGGCTCAACGAGCTTATCTGGCGCGAGTTTTATCGTCACCTGATGGTTTACTACCCAAACTTATGTAAGGGGCGGCCTTTTATCGACTGGACCGATAACGTGGCGTGGCTGGACGATAAATCCGCGCTTCAGGCCTGGCAGCGCGGGCAAACCGGCTTCCCGATTGTCGACGCCGCAATGCGTCAGCTTAATGCGACCGGCTGGATGCATAACCGCCTGCGGATGATTGTCGCCAGTTTTCTGGTAAAAGACCTGCGCATCGACTGGCGGCTGGGCGAGCGCTACTTTATCGAACAGCTTATTGATGGCGATCTGGCGGCGAATAACGGCGGCTGGCAGTGGGCGGCTTCAACGGGTACCGATGCCGCGCCCTATTTTCGTATTTTTAACCCGACGACCCAGGGAGAGCGCTTCGACAAAGCGGGGCAGTTTATTCGTCAATGGCTGCCGGAGCTGGCCGGGGTACCTGAAAAAGCGGTGCATCAACCGTGGCTGTGGGCGGAGAAACAGGGCGTAACGCTGGATTATCCGCGCCCGATTGTTGACCACAAGCAGGCGCGGCTGGCGACGCTGGCGGCCTGGGAAGCCGCCAGAGAGCTTAAGACTCCATCGCCAGGCGACGAGTCCGGATCTTAACGGCGTGATACAGCCAGATAGCCAGCACCAGGCCGACGCAGGCCAGCGCGCCCCAGGTTATCTGGCTGAACACCTCAATGTAGGCGTTGATCGAGTAGTTGACGGCCCCGGCGGCGTCGAACGACCCCTGCGAGGTTTGATCGGCAATCACGCCTGCCAGATAGTTAGCGATAGCGCCGGAGAGCAGCATATAAATACCGGTCAGCACCCCGGTCACGCCGGGGATCTCAATACGGGTAATCTGCGACATCGCCACCGGGTCGATAAACAGCTCGGCGAAGCCCATCACCGCCAGGCCCAGCACCATCAGCGGCATTGAAGATTGGCCGTAAGCCGCCGACCAGCGTGCGCTGAGGGTCAGGATACAGAAACCGGCGCTCATCAGGCCGAGGCCCAGCGCGAATTTGCCCCAGATGCGCACGGTACGGTTGCCGTTAATATTCTCCTTCACCAGCCACGCCAGCACCACCCCACAGAGCATCACCGCAAAGGCGTTCACCGACTGGAACATCGCGGTCGGTATCTCATAGCCCATAAAATGGCGATTAACAAAACGGTCGATATAGAGGCTGATGGAGCTGCCGCCCTGCTGCGCAAAGGCCCAGAACAGCAGGCTGAAGCAGGTGAGCACCATAATCAGCCGCAGCTCTTTACGCTGCCTGGCGGTCTCCGCCCGCAGGTAGATCCGCGTCAGTACCGCCAGGCCGATAACCGTCGCCACAATCAGCGCGTAAACCGACCACTCCTGCCAGAACAGCACGGTGATCAGCAGCGGCGCGGCGATCAGCAGCACCAGCAGCCAGCCCCAGTTTGGTAAGACGAAACTCCGCGCCCGCAGCGCTTCGCGATTGACGCCCCGGGTGTGGCGGAAATGGTGATTGCCGCTGAGGAAAATCACCAGCCCGGCGATCATGCCGACGGCCGCCAGCGCGAAGCCCATCGCCCAGCTGTACTCCTCCTGCACGTAGCCGCAGGCGATTGGCGCAATGATAGACCCGACGTTACCCGCCGCGTACATCAGCGAAAAACCGCCGTCGCGGCGCGGGTCGGTGGGTTCATACAGCTCGCCGAGCAGGCAGCTGACGTTGGATTTAAACAGCCCGTAGCCGCAGACAATAATCGCCAGCGACAGATAGAGGAAGGTAGGGGCGATTTCGCTGGCGCCGAGCACCAGATGGCCGATGGCCATCAGCAACGCGCCGAGCATCACCGCCATGCGGTTGCCCAACAGCTTATCGGCCAGGAAGCCGCCGAGAATCGGCGTGACGTAGACTAAAGAACAGTAGGCGCTGAACAGCGCATAAGCATGATTATCGTCATACTTGAGCTGGTTGGTGAGATAAAGAATCAGCAGCGCGCGCATGCCGTAAAAACTGAAATATTCCCAGATTTGCAGCGCGACGACGTAATAAATCGCCCGCGGCTGTGAGGATTGTGTGTTCATGTAATGCCTTGTCCTGCCGTAAAAAAGAAAGTCGATCTTTCTGCATGAATAGCCATTAACTAGCGATATTCATGGCCTTATGGGCTTTCTGGTTATTTAATATGCTGTAATAGTGCATAAATATACACGAATGCGCGAACGAGGGAGTAGACAAATTGCGGGATTTCGCGAAAAGTCAAAATGGACGGCGAAGCGGCAGAACTATCGACTGACCGGACGGATACCGTTATGTTATTCCTCTGCATAGAACGATGACCTGGTGGAACGGCAATGAAAAATAGTGAACTGGAACAACTGATTAATGAAAAACTCAATAGCGCGGCCATCAGTGATTACGCCCCCAACGGGCTCCAGGTGGAAGGGCGCGAAACGATACAAAAAGTCGTCACCGGCGTGACCGCCAGCCAGGCGCTGCTGGATGAAGCCGTCCGCCTGGAGGCCGATGCGGTGATCGTCCATCACGGCTACTTCTGGAAAGGCGAATCGCCGGTCATTCGCGGCATGAAGCGCAATCGCCTCAAAACGCTGCTGGCTAACGACATTAACCTCTATGGCTGGCACCTGCCGCTCGACGCTCACCCGGAACTGGGCAATAACGCTCAGCTGGCGTCGCTGCTCGGCATCAATGTGATGGGGGAAATTGAACCGCTGGTACCGTGGGGCGAACTGTCGATGGCGGTATCGGGCCTGGAGCTGGCTTCATGGATTGAAGCGCGGCTGGGTCGCAAACCGCTGTGGTGCGGCGACACCGGGCCGGATAAAGTCGCCCGCGTGGCCTGGTGCACCGGCGGTGGGCAAAGCTTTATCGACAGCGCGGCCCGCTTTGGCGTCGATGCGTTTATTACCGGTGAAGTTTCAGAGCAAACCATACACTCGGCGCGCGAGCAGGGGCTGCATTTCTACGCCGCCGGGCACCATGCCACCGAGCGCGGCGGCATTCGCGCGTTAAGCGAATGGCTGACGGAAAATACCGAACTGGACGTCACGTTTATTGATATCCCGAACCCGGCCTGATGAACGGAGGCAAAAGTGCAGCGAGCGCGTTGTTATTTATTAGGTGAAACGGCAGTCGTACTGGAGCTTGAGCCTCCGGTGACGCTGGAAAGCCAGAAGCGGATCTGGCGGTTAGCCCAGCGGCTGGTAGGCCATACCGAGGTGGTGGAAGCCATCCCGGGCATGAACAACATTACCGTGATATTGCGCAACCCGCAGCAGACGGCGTGGGACGCGATTGAGCGCCTGCAGCTCTGGTGGGAGGAGTGCGATACGCTCGAACCGGAATCGCGGGAGGTCTCGGTCCCGGTAGTTTATGGCGGCGAATACGGACCGGATCTGGGAGAAATTGCCCGCCACAGCGGCCTGAGCGAAAAGCAGGTGGTTGAGCTGCATTCGTCGGTGGAGTACGTGGTGTGGTTCCTCGGCTTCCAGCCGGGGTTCCCGTACTTCGGCGGCCTGCCGGAGCAGCTGGCGATGCCGCGACGGGCTGAGCCGCGCCTGCTGGTACCCGCCGGGTCCGTCGGTATTGGCGGGGCGCAAACCGGGATCTATCCGCTGGCGACGCCGGGGGGATGGCAGCTGCTGGGGCGTACGCCGCTGGCGCTGTTTGATCCGAAGCGCAAGGAGCCGGTGCTGCTGCGTTCCGGCGACAGAGTGCGTTTCGTGCCGCAAAAGGAGGGCGTATGTTAAAAATTATCCGCGCCGGAATGTATACCTCGGTGCAGGACGGCGGGCGTGAAGGGCTGCGTCAGCTGGGCATCAGCCGCTGTGGCGCTATGGATAAGCCGGCGCTGGTCACCGCTAATCTGCTGGTGGGTAACGGCGCTAACGCCGCGGCGCTGGAGATAACGCTGGGTCAGGTGGATATTCAGTTTGAACGCAGCGGCTGGTTTGCGCTGACCGGCGCCGCCTGCGAGGCGAAACTCGATGGCGAGCCGGTATGGGTGGGCTGGCGAACGGCGGTCAAGGCCGGGCAGCATCTGGTGCTCAAGAACCCGCAGCACGGTGTGCGCAGCTACCTGGCGGTGGCGGGGGGGATTGCGGTGCCGAAGGTGCTGGGTTCGCGCAGCACCGATCTGAAAGTGGGGATTGGCGGTCTGGAAGGTCGACGTTTGCAGGACGGAGACCGGCTGAAGCTGGGGAAATCGGATAAGCAGTTCCGCGGGCCGCGCGGCGTGAAGCAGCTCCCCATCGGCAACCGCATCCGCGCGCTGCCCGGGCCCGAGTACCAGGAGTTTGATAGCGTGTCGCAGGACACGTTCTGGCGCTCGCCGTGGCAGCTTAGCCCGCAGAGCAATCGCATGGGCTATCGCCTGCAGGGGCAACCGCTGAAGCGGACGACCGACCGCGAGATGCTTTCGCACGGCCTGCTGCCCGGCGTGGTACAGGTTCCGCATAACGGCCAGCCCATCGTGCTGATGAACGACGCGCAGACCACCGGCGGCTATCCGCGCATCGCGACCATTATCGAGGCCGATATGTACCAGCTGGCGCAGATCCCGCTGGGACAGCCGATCCACTTTGTTCCCTGCTCCCTGGAGGAGGCGCTGAAGGCGCGCGCCGACAGACAACGTTATTTTGAACAGCTGGCATGGAGACTGAACGATGAAGATTGATTTAAACGCCGACCTGGGCGAAGGCTGCGCCAACGATAGCGCGCTGCTGCAGCTGGTCTCTTCCGCCAATATCGCCTGCGGTTTCCATGCGGGCGATGCGGTGATGATGCTGCAGTGCGTCCGCGAAGCGCTGAAATATGGCGTCGCGGTGGGCGCGCACCCCAGCTTTCCTGACCGGGAAAATTTTGGCCGTACGGCGATGCAGCTGCCGCCGGAAACGGTTTATGCGCAAACGCTGTATCAGGTCGGCGCGCTGGCGGCGCTAGTGCGCGCGCAGGGCGGCGAGCTGCAGCACGTCAAGCCGCACGGCATGCTCTATAACCAGGCGGCAAAAGATCCGCAGCTTGCTGACGCTATCGCCAAAGCGGTATATGACGTTGACGCGGGTCTGGTGCTGGTAGGCCTGGCGGGCAGCGAGCTGATTCGCGC
Source organism: Klebsiella sp. Q11 (assembly GCF_964241505.1). Classification (NCBI taxonomy): domain Bacteria; kingdom Pseudomonadati; phylum Pseudomonadota; class Gammaproteobacteria; order Enterobacterales; family Enterobacteriaceae; genus Klebsiella; species Klebsiella sp. Q11. Next base: position 40,325 of record NZ_CAXSXW010000012.1, on the reverse strand, counting down.
CGGACAGCGTTATCAGCTGACCACCCGCCAGGAGGTCTTCGCCGACCGCGGCTATCTGGCGGACGGCAGCCTGGTGCCGCGCACCCAGCCCGGCGCGCTGATCGAGAGCGAAGAGCAGTCGCTGGCGCAAACCCTGGAAATGGTGCAGCACAGCCGGGTGCGCAGCATCACCGGCGAATGGGCGCACGTGGTGGCGGAAACCGTCTGCCTGCACGGCGACGGCGAGCACGCGCTGGATTTTGCGCGCCGCTTGCGCGCGGCTTTTGCCGGGCGCAATATACAGGTCAGTGCGGAAGTAGAAGAATAAAAACAATATTATCAAGCAATTAACATTAGACAACAATTCACAACAACATACAGGATGTAACTATGGGAGAGTCATTATCTCTCTGGCCACTGATCGGCATTGCTGCGATCGTGGTCGGATTTGTTCTGCGTTTTAACCCGGTACTGGTGGTTATTGTGTCCGGGATCATCACGGGTCTGACGGCGCATATGCCGATCGCGACCATTCTGGAAAAGCTGGGAGAAGGATTTCTTAATACCCGCAACCTGCCGTTTATTCTGCTGCTGCCGCTGGCGGTGATTGGCCTGCTGGAGCGGCACGGTCTGAAAGAGCGCGCGCAGACGTGGATCGCGAAGATCCGCAGCGCCACCGCCGGTCGTCTGCTTATCGTCTATCTGTTCGTTCGTGAAGTGACCGCGGCGATGGGCCTCACCAGCCTGGGTGGTCATCCGCAGATGGTGCGCCCGCTGCTGGCGCCGATGGCGGAAGGGGCGGCGGAGAAAAACTTCGGCGCCTTGCCCGGCGAGGTGCGCTATCGTCTGCGCGCGATGTCGGCGGCGACCGACAACGTGGGCCTGTTCTTCGGGGAAGATATTTTCGTCGCCTTCGGGGCGATTATCTTTATGCATAACTTTATGCTGGAGTCGGGCGGCATTCAGACCGAGCCGCTGCATATCGCCCTGTGGGGGATCCCAACGGCGGTCTGCGCCTTCCTGATCCACTCCGCCCGCCTGTGGCGCCTCGACCGCCATCTCCAGCGCGAGCTGGACAAGGTTAACGCCGGGCAGGCGAAAGGCGGTGCCGCATGAATTTTCAGCAAACCTGGCTGTACTGGCTGGCGGGCGCGGTTCTGCTGGTGGTGGCGGTGATGTCATGGCGCGATAAGGCCAACCCGCGCAGGCTGACAACCGGTCTGTTCTGGGGGCTCTATGGCCTGGTGTTTCTGTTTGGCGACTGGACCTATGAGCTGGTCGGCGACAAGCGGGCCGTTAATATCGGCGTTGGCGTGGTGGTGGTGGTGCTGGCGCTGATCGCCGGTTTTGGCGGCGTGCGCCTCGGTCGCTATCATCAGCGCTCGCAGGAAGAACGTACCGCCAGCGCCGCGCGTCTTGGCAACCGGCTGTTTTTCCCGGCGCTGGCGATCCCGGTGGTGACGGTGATCGGCGTGCTGCTGTTTAATAATCTCCCCTCGCTGCAGGTCGCTATCTTTGGTCCGGGCAATCACGCCACGCTGATCACGCTGTTTTCGATGACCGCGGGCACGCTGCTCGGCCTGGTGATGGCTATCCGCATGACCCATGAAACGGCCGCGCAGCCGTTACAGGAAGCCCGCCGCCTGCTGGATTCGGTGGGCTGGGCGTTTATTTTGCCGCAGATCCTCGCGGTGCTCGGGCTGCTGTTTACCGCCGCCGGCGTTGGCAACAGCATCTCCCTGCTGACGCAGCACTACCTGGCGGTAGACAGCCGGTTTATCGCCGTTGCCGTCTATACCCTGGGAATGGCGCTGCTGACGATGGTAATGGGCAACGCTTTCGCCGCGTTTCCTATCGTGACGGCGGGAGTCGGGATCCCGATTCTGGTGCTGCAGCACGGGGGGAACCCGGCGGTGATGGCGGCCATTGGCATGTTCTCCGGCTACTGCGGTACCCTGATGACGCCCATGGCGGCGAACTTCAATATCGTGCCTGCCGCGCTGCTGGAGCTGCCGGATAAAAACGCGGTCATCAAAGCCCAGGTGCCGACCGGCGTTATGCTGCTTATCGTGAACGTATTTTTGCTCTATTTCCTGATGTTCCTGTAAGGAGGGATCATGGCTGGCGTGTTAATTACCGGTTTTGAGCCGTTCGGCGGCGAAGCGGTTAACCCTTCGTGGGAAGTGGTAAAGCGGCTGGATGGCGCTATTATCGGCGGACAGCCGGTAGCGGCGCGGCAGCTGCCGTGCGTCTTTGGCGACGCTCTGACGGCGCTGAACGCCGCGCTGGATGAGCTGGATCCCGTCCTGACCCTGGCGATTGGCCAGGCGGGCGGTCGCGTCGACATCACCGTTGAACGGGTGGCGATCAACGTCGATGATGCGCGGATCCCGGACAATAAAGGCCTGCAGCCGATCGACGTACCGATCGCTGCCGGCGGGCCGGCGGCGTACTTCAGTACGCTGCCGATCAAAGCGATCGTCACCGCCCTGCGCAGCCGGGGGATCCCGGCGTCGGTGTCGCAGACGGCGGGGACGTTTGTCTGTAATCACGTGATGTACGGCCTGCTGCACAGCCTGCGTCATCGCAGCGGCGCGAAGGGCGGGTTTATCCATATTCCGTATTTGCCGGAGCAGGCCGCGGCTCATCCCGGCGAAGCCAGTATGGCGGTAGAGACGGTGCAGGCCGCGCTGGAAACGGCCATCGCTGTTGCCCTGCAGCAGGATGGCGATGTGAAAGTCGGCGGTGGGGCAACGCATTAACACAAGGACAAGATTATGCCGGAAGGTCCGGAAATTCGCCGCGCGGCGGATAGCCTGGAAGCGGCGATTAAAGGCGAACCCCTGACCGGGGCGTGGTTCGCCTTCCCGCAGTTACAACATTACCAATCTCAGCTGGTCGGCCAGCGAGTGACGCACATTGAAACTCGCGGTAAGGCGTTGCTGACCCACTTCTCCGGCGGGCTAACGCTGTATAGCCACAATCAGCTGTACGGCGTCTGGCGAGTGGTGGACGCGGGGGCGCAGCCTGAAACGACGCGCGTTCTGCGCGTTCGGCTGCAGACCGCGCGCAGGGCGATTTTGCTCTACAGCGCCTCTGATATTGAGATGCTGACGGCCGAGCAGCTCGCCCGCCATCCGTTTTTGCTGCGGGTCGGGCCGGATGTGCTCGATATGCGCCTTAGCGTTGAACAGGTCAAAGCGCGGCTGCTGTCGGCGAAATTCCGCAACCGCCAGTTCTCCGGTCTGCTGCTGGATCAGGCGTTTCTTGCCGGATTAGGTAACTATCTGCGCGTGGAGATCCTCTGGCAGGTGGGGCTGACCGGGCGGCATAAAGCCTCTGAACTGGATGAAAAACAGCTTGATGCGCTGGCGCATGCGCTGCTGGAGATCCCGCGCTTGTCCTACAACACCCGCGGTCTGGTGGACGAGAATAAGCACCACGGCGCGCTGTTTCGCTTTAAGGTTTTTCATCGCGAAGGGGAGGCCTGCGAGCGCTGCGGCGGAATAATCGAGAGAACGATGCTATCGTCGCGGCCGTTTTACTGGTGCCCGGGATGTCAGCAATAAAAAAACGCGCCTTCAGGCGCGTTTTTTGTCGCTGCGATAGCCCTCTTAACGGGCGATATCGTTTTTGAAATCGCGCTTTTCGTAGCCGGTATACAGCTGGCGCGGACGGGCGATTTTCATGCCGTCGCTGTGCATTTCGTTCCAGTGCGCAATCCAGCCCACGGTACGCGCCATCGCGAAGATAACGGTAAACATAGAAGACGGAATGCCCATCGCTTTGAGGATGATACCGGAGTAGAAATCGACGTTCGGGTAGAGTTTCTTCTCGATGAAGTACGGGTCGTTGAGCGCGATGTGCTCAAGCTCCATGGCCACTTCCAGCAGATCGTCTTTGGTACCGAGCTCTTTCAGCACTTCGTGGCAGGTCTCACGCATAACGGTGGCGCGCGGGTCGTAATTTTTGTACACGCGGTGGCCAAAGCCCATCAGGCGGAAAGAGTCGTTTTTGTCTTTCGCGCGACGGACGAATTCCGGAATGTGTTCAACGGAGCTGATCTCTTCGAGCATCTTCAGCGCCGCTTCGTTGGCGCCGCCGTGTGCCGGTCCCCACAGGGAGGCAATACCCGCAGCGATGCAGGCAAACGGGTTCGCGCCGGAAGAGCCGGCGGTACGTACGGTGGACGTTGAAGCGTTCTGTTCGTGGTCGGCGTGCAGGATCAGGATACGGTCCATGGCGCGTTCCAGAATTGGATTCACTTCATATTTTTCACACGGCGTGGAGAACATCATATTCAGGAAGTTACCCGCGTAGGAGAGGTCGTTGCGCGGATAAACGAAAGGCTGGCCGATAGAGTATTTGTAACACATTGCCGCCATCGTCGGCATTTTGGAGAGCAGGCGGAATGCGGCGATATCGCGGTGGCGTGGGTTATTCACATCCAGCGAATCGTGATAGAACGCGGCCAGCGCACCGGTGATACCGCACATGACGGCCATCGGGTGAGAATCGCGGCGGAACGCGTGGAACAGACGGGTAATCTGTTCGTGAATCATGGTGTGGCGGGTAACGATGGTTTTGAATTCGTCGTACTGGGCCTGGGTCGGCTTCTCACCGTTCAGCAGGATGTAGCATACTTCCAGATAGTTGGAGTCGGTTGCTAACTGATCGATCGGGAAACCGCGGTGCAGCAGGATACCTTCATCACCGTCGATAAAGGTGATTTTAGATTCGCAGGATGCGGTGGAGGTAAAACCAGGGTCAAAAGTAAACACGCCTTTTGAACCAAGACTACGAATATCAATAACATCCTGACCGAGCGTGCCCTTTAGCACATCCAGTTCGATAGCAGTATCACCACCCAGGGTGATTTTTGCTTTAGCATCAGACATTTATGGTCTCCTTAGCGCCTTTATTGCTTAAGGCTGCCGGGTGGTGGATTTGCATTCAGCCCGTAGCAGATGACATTACCAGTTTGTTATGTTGCACATCGCTCTGCGTCGCGAAAAGGGCAGGGTACAGAGCAAGGGCGCTTGATGGTACGTCTTCAGCCTACGACGAAACAACAGCAAATCAGCGTTTTAGCAGCCCGAATATTATAAAACTATATACCACTAATAACTGTCCTGATTACATCGGTCAATACTCTCTCACTGTTGCATAACTTATTCTCAGGTAAAAGAGTGACCCCATAACTTTTGCGTATTATTGCATTTATCTGGTAATGGTTGTAACAATAATGTTTAATATTTGTCAAATCAGATGATTAAAAATTAAAAATATGTTGTTATCGTGACATGGATCACTGTTCGGGAGAAAACCCGACAAACTATATGTAGGTTAATTGTAATGATTTTGTGAACGGCCTATACTGCCGCCAGGTCTCCGGAACACCCTGCAATCCCGAGCCACCCAGCGTTATTTTGTCACGCTTTAACTCCTGGAAAGGCGTTTTAACATGACTTTTAGTTATAGATAAGGACGCTGTCTGACCCGCAAGCAGACCGGAGGAAGGAAACAATAAGAACAGCATGTGGGCGTTATTCATGGTAAGAAATGTGAAAAAACAAAGACCTGTCAATCTGGATCTGCAAACGATCCGGTTCCCAATCACGGCGATAGCGTCCATTCTCCATCGCGTATCCGGAGTGATCACCTTCGTGGCGATCGGGATTCTGCTTTGGCTGCTGGGCACCAGCCTTTCCTCTCCCGAAGGTTTTCTCACTGCGGCATCCATTATGGATAGCTTCTTTGTGAAGTTCATCATGTGGGGCATCCTGACCGCGCTGGCGTATCACGCGGTGGTCGGTATTCGCCACCTGCTGATGGATTTTGGCTACCTTGAAGAAACCCTCGAAGTAGGGACACGCTCCGCCAAAATTTCTTTTGTTATTACTGTCGTGCTTTCACTTCTCGCAGGAGTCCTCGTATGGTAAGCAACGCCTCAGCACTAGGACGCAACGGCGTACATGACTTTATTCTGGTCCGTGCTACCGCTATCGTTCTGACCCTCTACATCATCTATATGGTTGGCTTCTTTGCCACCACCGGTGAAATTTCATGGGAAGTCTGGACGGGCTTTTTCTCCTCCGCGTTCACTAAAGTCTTCACCCTGCTGGCTCTCGTTTCCATTCTGATCCACGCCTGGATCGGGATGTGGCAGGTATTAACGGACTACGTTAAACCACTGGCCGTGCGCTTAATTCTGCAACTGCTGATCGTTGTTGCGCTGGTGGCTTACGTTCTTTATGGATTTGTTGTGGTGTGGGGTGTGTAATGAAATTGCCTGTCAGAGAATTTGATGCAGTTGTCATTGGTGCCGGCGGCGCAGGTATGCGCGCGGCGCTGCAGATTTCCCAGAGCGGCCAGACCTGTGCGCTGCTCTCTAAAGTTTTTCCGACCCGTTCCCATACCGTTTCCGCGCAGGGTGGTATCACCGTCGCGCTCGGTAATACCCATGAAGATAACTGGGAATGGCATATGTACGACACCGTTAAGGGGTCGGACTACATTGGCGATCAGGACGCCATCGAATACATGTGTAAAACCGGCCCGGAAGCGATTCTGGAGCTGGATCATATGGGTCTGCCGTTCTCGCGCCTAGAAAATGGCACGATTTATCAGCGTCCGTTCGGCGGCCAGTCGAAAAACTTCGGCGGCGAGCAGGCGGCACGTACCGCTGCGGCGGCTGACCGTACCGGTCACGCGCTGCTGCACACTCTCTATCAACAGAACCTGAAGAATCACACCACTATTTTCTCCGAGTGGTACGCGCTGGATCTGGTGAAAAACGCCGATGGCGCGGTGGTCGGTTGTACCGCCCTGTGTATCGAAACCGGTGAAGTGGTTTACTTCAAGGCTCGCGCCACCGTGCTGGCTACCGGCGGCGCTGGTCGTATCTACCAGTCCACCACCAATGCCCATATTAATACCGGCGACGGCGTTGGTATGGCGATCCGCGCCGGCGTGCCGGTGCAGGATATGGAAATGTGGCAGTTCCACCCGACCGGTATCGCCGGGGCGGGCGTTCTGGTGACAGAAGGCTGCCGTGGTGAAGGCGGCTACCTGCTGAACAAACACGGCGAACGTTTCATGGAACGTTATGCCCCGAATGCGAAAGACCTGGCGGGTCGCGACGTGGTGGCGCGTTCCATCATGATCGAAATCCGTGAAGGTCGCGGCTGCGATGGTCCGTGGGGCCCGCACGCCAAGCTGAAGCTCGATCACCTCGGTAAAGAAGTGCTGGAATCCCGCCTGCCGGGTATCCTGGAGCTCTCCCGCACCTTTGCCCACGTCGACCCGGTAAAAGAGCCGATTCCGGTTATCCCAACCTGCCACTATATGATGGGCGGTATTCCGACCAAAGTGAGCGGACAGGCGCTGACCGTCAACGAGCAGGGCGAAGATGTGGTTATTCCGGGACTGTTCGCGGTAGGCGAAATCGCCTGCGTATCGGTACACGGCGCGAACCGTCTGGGCGGCAACTCGCTGCTTGACCTGGTGGTCTTTGGCCGCGCGGTGGGTCTGCACCTGCAAGAGTCTATCGCCGAGCAGGGCGTACTGCGCGACGCGACGGATGAAGAGATCGACGCTTCTCTGGAACGTTTGAACCGCTGGAACGGCAACCGGAATGGTGAAGACCCGGTCGAAATCCGCAAAGCGCTGCAAGAGTGTATGCAGCATAACTTCTCGGTCTTCCGCGAAGGGGATGCAATGGCGAAGGGCCTTGAGCAGCTGAAAGCCATCCGCGAGCGTCTGAAAAACGCCCGCCTGGATGATACTTCCAGCGAGTTCAACACCCAGCGCGTTGAGTGCCTGGAGCTGGATAACCTGATGGAAACCGCTTACGCCACCGCGATGTCTGCGAACTACCGTACCGAAAGCCGCGGCGCGCATAGCCGCTTCGACTTCCCGGATCGTGATGATGAAAACTGGCTGTGCCATTCCCTGTATCTGCCAGAGTCGGAATCCATGACGCGTCGTAGCGTCAATATGGAACCGAAGCTGCGTCCGGCATTCCCGCCGAAGATTCGTACTTATTAATGCGGAGACAGGAATATGAAACTCGAGTTTTCAGTTTATCGTTATAACCCGGACGTAGACGATGCTCCGCGCATGCAGGATTACACCCTGGAAGCGGAAGAGGGTCGCGACATGATGCTGCTGGACGCGTTAATCCAGCTGAAAGAGAAAGACCCGTCGCTGTCGTTCCGCCGCTCCTGCCGTGAAGGGGTTTGTGGCTCCGACGGTCTGAACATGAACGGGAAAAATGGTCTGGCGTGCATCACGCCGATCTCCGCGCTGAATCAGCCGGGTAAGAAAATTGTTATCCGTCCGCTGCCAGGATTACCGGTTATCCGTGATTTGGTGGTAGACATGGGGCAATTCTATGCACAATATGAGAAGATTAAGCCTTACTTGTTGAATAATGGGCAAAATCCTCCGGCTCGCGAGCATCTGCAGTCGCCAGAGCAGCGTGAGAAACTCGATGGTTTGTACGAGTGTATTCTCTGCGCATGTTGTTCAACGTCTTGCCCGTCGTTCTGGTGGAACCCGGACAAGTTTATCGGCCCGGCCGGCCTGCTGGCCGCGTATCGCTTCCTGATCGACAGCCGCGATACCGAAACCAGCGAGCGCCTCGAAGGGCTGAGCGATGCTTTCAGCGTATTCCGCTGTCACAGCATTATGAACTGCGTCAGTGTGTGTCCTAAGGGGCTGAACCCGACGCGCGCCATCGGCCATATTAAGTCGATGCTGCTGCAGCGCAGTGCGTAAGTAACCCGGTCTGCCCCGGATGGCGCTAGCGCTTATCCGGGCTACCAAAAGCAGTAGCCCCGGCAGCGTTCGCGCCGCCGGGGGATATAGCAGGAAATCTTTAAAAACCGCCAAATATGTACCAGTAATCAAGGCGTTCAGAGCGAGGTAAGGCGGCAACTGAACGCATCCCCGGGAGCATAGTGAACTATGTGACCGGGGTAAGTGAAGGCAGCTAACGCAACCGCAGCCTGAACGCCGAAGATTAATGGCAGTTTTTAAAGGTTCCTTAGCGGACGAAACCACAACTCATCCGCAACAAGTGAACCCCGGCACGTACAACTTCTGTGCGTGGTAGTTTCTACGGCGAAATAAGCATATAAATGCTTAAGGGATCACGATGCAGAACGGCGCAATGAAAGCCTGGCTGGACTCTTCTTACCTCTCTGGTTCGAACCAGAGCTGGATAGAACAGCTCTATGAAGACTTCTTAACCGATCCTGACTCTGTTGACGCCAACTGGCGTTCTATGTTCCAGCAGTTACCTGGCACCGGAGTCAAACCGGATCAATTTCATTCCAAAACGCGTGATTATTTCCGCCGCCTGGCGAAGGATGCCTCGCGTTACACTTCTTCGATTTCCGACCCTGACACCAATGTGAAGCAGGTTAAAGTCCTGCAGCTCATCAACGCATACCGCTTCCGTGGTCACCAGCATGCGAATCTCGATCCGCTGGGACTGTGGCAGCAAGAGAGAGTGGCGGATCTCGATCCGGCATACCACGATCTGACCGAGGCCGATTTCCAGGAGATCTATAACGTAGGTTCTTTTGCCATCGGTAAAGACACGATGAAGCTGGGCGATCTGATCTCCGCCCTGAAGCAAACCTATTGCGGCTCCATCGGCGCGGAATATATGCACATTACTTCTACCGAAGAAAAACGCTGGATCCAGCAGCGTATCGAGTCGGTAGCAGGCAAAGCGAGCTTTAGCGCCGAAGAGAAAAAACGCTTCCTGAGCGAGCTGACCGCGGCGGAAGGCCTCGAACGCTACCTCGGGGCGAAATTCCCGGGCGCGAAACGCTTCTCGCTGGAAGGCGGGGATGCGCTGATCCCGATGCTCAAAGAGATTATCCGCCACGCGGGTAAGAGCGGCACCCGCGAAGTGGTGCTGGGCATGGCGCACCGCGGTCGTCTGAACGTACTGGTCAACGTGCTGGGTAAAAAACCGCAGGACCTGTTCGACGAATTTGCCGGTAAACATAAAGAACACCTCGGTACCGGTGACGTGAAGTACCACATGGGCTTCTCGTCCGACATGGAAACCGAAGGCGGCCTGGTGCACCTGGCGCTGGCGTTTAACCCGTCGCACCTGGAAATCGTCAGCCCGGTGGTTATCGGCTCCGTACGCGCTCGCCTCGATCGTCTCGACGAACCGAGCAGCAACAAAGTTCTGCCGATCACCATTCACGGCGACGCCGCGGTCACCGGCCAGGGCGTGGTTCAGGAAACCCTGAACATGTCCAAAGCGCGCGGTTACGAAGTGGGCGGTACCGTACGCATCGTGATTAACAACCAGGTGGGATTCACCACGTCTAACCCGCTGGATGCGCGTTCTACCCCGTACTGCACCGACATCGGTAAGATGGTGCAGTCGCCGATTTTCCACGTCAACGCCGATGACCCGGAAGCGGTCGCTTTCGTGACCCGCCTGGCGCTGGATTTCCGTAATACCTTCAAACGCGATGTCTTCATTGACCTGGTGTGCTACCGCCGTCACGGCCATAACGAAGCCGACGAGCCGAGCGCAACCCAGCCGCTGATGTATCAGAAAATCAAAAAGCATCCGACCCCGCGCAAAATCTACGCTGACAAGCTGGAAGCCGATAAGGTCGCGACGCTGGAAGACGCTACCGAGCAGGTTAACCTCTACCGCGACGCGCTGGATGCCGGCGAATGCGTGGTGCAGGAGTGGCGTCCGATGAACATGCACTCCTTTACCTGGTCCCCGTACCTCAACCACGAGTGGGATGAGAGCTATCCGGACAAAGTTGAACCTAAGCGTCTGCAGGAGCTGGCGAAACGCATCAGTACGGTGCCGGAAGCCGTTGAGATGCAGTCGCGCGTCGCGAAAATCTATGGCGATCGTCAGGCAATGGCCGCCGGCGAGAAGCTGTTCGACTGGGGCGGCGCGGAAAACCTCGCCTACGCCACGCTGGTCGATGAAGGTATTTCGGTGCGTCTTTCCGGCGAAGACTCCGGGCGCGGGACCTTCTTCCACCGCCATGCGGTGATCCATAACCAGAAAAATGGTTCAACCTATACGCCGCTGCAGCACGTCCACAACGGTCAGGGCCATTTTAAAGTCTGGGACTCCGTGCTGTCGGAAGAAGCGGTCCTGGCGTTTGAATACGGCTATGCCACCGCAGAGCCGCGTACTCTGACCATCTGGGAAGCGCAGTTCGGCGACTTCGCCAACGGCGCGCAGGTGGTTATCGACCAGTTCATCAGCTCCGGCGAGCAGAAGTGGGGCCGTATGTGCGGTCTGGTGATGCTGCTGCCGCACGGCTACGAAGGCCAGGGGCCGGAGCACTCCTCCGCGCGTCTGGAACGCTATCTGCAGCTCTGCGCCGAGCAGAACATGCAGGTTTGCGTACCGTCCACGCCGGCGCAGGTTTACCATATGCTGCGTCGTCAGGCGCTGCGCGGTATGCGTCGCCCGCTGATCGTGATGTCGCCGAAATCGCTGCTGCGTCACCCGCTGGCGGTATCGAGCATGGACGAACTGGCTAACGGCACCTTCCAGCCGGCAATCGGTGAAATCGACGATCTCGACCCGAAAGCCGTGAAGCGTGTTGTGCTGTGCTCTGGTAAGGTTTATTACGACCTGCTGGAACAGCGCCGCAAGAAAGAGCAAAAAGATGTCGCTATCGTTCGCATAGAGCAGCTCTACCCGTTCCCGCACCAGGCGGTACAGGAAGCGCTGAAACCGTATGCGCACGTGCATGATTTTGTCTGGTGTCAGGAAGAACCGCTCAACCAGGGCGCGTGGTACTGCAGCCAGCATCACTTCCGTGAAGTGATTCCGTTTGGGGCCTCTCTGCGTTATGCAGGCCGCCCGGCCTCCGCCTCTCCGGCGGTAGGATACCTGTCCGTTCACCAGAAACAGCAACAAGATCTGGTCAATGACGCGCTGAACGTCGATTAATTAAAGGATACATAATGAGTAGCGTAGATATTCTGGTTCCCGACCTGCCTGAGTCCGTAGCTGACGCAACGGTTGCCACCTGGCATAAAAAACCGGGCGATGCGGTTGTTCGTGACGAAGTGCTGGTAGAAATCGAAACTGACAAAGTGGTACTGGAAGTACCGGCTTCAGCGGATGGCATTCTGGACGCGGTGATTGAAGACGAAGGCGCTACCGTGCTCTCTCGTCAGATCCTGGGCCGCCTGCGTGAAGGCAACAGCGCGGGCAAAGAGTCCGGTGCGAAAGCCGACGCCAAAGAGTCGACGCCGGCCCAGCGCCAGCAGGCTTCTCTGGAAGAACAAAACAACGATGCGCTGAGCCCGGCGATTCGCCGTCTGCTGGCGGAACACAGTCTCGACGCGGCGGCCATTAAAGGCACCGGCGTTGGCGGCCGCCTGACCCGTGAAGACGTGGAGAAGCATCTGGCGAGCGCGCCGGCTAAAGCTGAAGCGCCGGCGGCTGCACCCGCTGCTGCTGCTCCGGCGGCGCAACTGGGCAACCGCTCGGAAAAACGCGTGCCGATGACCCGTCTGCGCAAACGCGTTGCCGAGCGTCTGCTGGAAGCGAAAAACTCCACCGCCATGCTGACGACCTTCAACGAAGTCAACATGAAGCCGATTATGGATCTGCGTAAGCAGTACGGTGACGCGTTTGAAAAACGTCACGGTATCCGCCTGGGCTTCATGTCCTTCTACGTGAAGGCGGTCGTGGAAGCGCTGAAACGCTATCCGGAAGTGAACGCCTCTATCGATGGCGACGACGTGGTGTACCACAACTATTTCGACGTCAGCATGGCGGTCTCCACGCCTCGCGGCCTGGTCACCCCGGTTCTGCGCGACGTCGATCTGCTGGGCATGGCGGAGATCGAGAAGAAAATTAAAGAGCTGGCAGTAAAAGGCCGCGACGGCAAGCTGACCGTAGACGACCTGACCGGCGGTAACTTCACCATTACCAACGGCGGCGTATTCGGTTCTCTGATGTCCACGCCGATCATCAACCCGCCGCAGAGCGCGATTCTGGGTATGCATGCCATTAAAGATCGTCCGATGGCGGTGAATGGTAAGGTGGAAATTCTGCCGATGATGTACCTGGCGCTCTCCTACGACCATCGTCTGATCGACGGACGTGAGTCGGTTGGCTACCTGGTTGCGATTAAAGAGCTGCTGGAAGACCCGACTCGTCTGCTGCTGGACGTGTAGTCAGCAAGAGTATGACCTACCGTAGGCCGGGTAAAGCGCGCGAGCGCCGTTATCAGGCCTACAGGTTTATAATTATTCCCTGAAGGATGGACTGAACACATGAACTTACATGAATATCAGGCAAAACAACTCTTTGCCCGCTATGGCTTACCGGCGCCGGTGGGTTATGCCTGTACTACTCCGCGTGAAGCAGAAGAAGCCGCTTCAAAAATCGGCGCGGGTCCGTGGGTAGTGAAATGTCAGGTTCACGCTGGTGGCCGCGGCAAAGCGGGCGGTGTGAAAGTAGTGAAGAGCAAAGAAGACATTCGCGCATTTGCTGAACACTGGCTGGGCAAACGCCTCGTCACCTATCAAACAGATGCGAACGGCCAGCCGGTTAACCAGATTCTGGTTGAAGCGGCGACCGATATTGATAAAGAGCTGTACCTGGGCGCGGTTGTTGACCGTAGCTCCCGTCGCGTGGTCTTTATGGCCTCTACCGAAGGCGGCGTGGAAATCGAAAAAGTGGCGGAAGAGACCCCGCACCTGATCCACAAAATCGCCATCGATCCGCTGGCGGGTCCGATGCCTTACCAGGGCCGCGAACTGGCGTTCAAACTGGGTCTGGAAGGTAAACAGGTTCAGCAGTTCACCAAAATCTTTATGGGCCTGGCGACCATTTTCCTTGAGCGCGATCTGGCGCTGATTGAAATCAACCCGCTGGTGATCACTAAGCAGGGCGACCTGATCTGTCTCGACGGTAAACTGGGCGCTGACGGCAACGCGCTGTTCCGCCAGCCGGACCTGCGCGAAATGCGCGACCAGTCGCAGGAAGACCCGCGCGAGGCTCAGGCGGCGCAGTGGGAGCTGAACTACGTCGCGCTGGACGGCAACATCGGCTGCATGGTGAACGGCGCGGGCCTGGCCATGGGCACCATGGACATCGTTAAGCTGCACGGCGGCGAACCGGCTAACTTCCTCGACGTTGGCGGCGGCGCAACCAAAGAGCGCGTCACCGAAGCGTTTAAAATCATCCTCTCTGACGACAACGTAAAAGCGGTTCTGGTTAACATCTTCGGCGGTATCGTACGCTGCGACCTGATTGCCGACGGCATCATCGGCGCGGTAGCCGAAGTGGGCGTTAACGTCCCGGTAGTGGTTCGTCTGGAAGGTAACAACGCCGAACTGGGCGCGAAGAAACTGGCTGACAGCGGCCTGAATATTATTGCAGCGAAAAGTCTGACGGATGCAGCTCAGCAGGTTGTTGCCGCAGTGGAGGGGAAATAATGTCCGTTTTAATTAATAAAGATACCAAGGTTATCTGCCAGGGCTTCACCGGTAGCCAGGGTACATTCCACTCTGAACAAGCCATCGCTTACGGTACGCAAATGGTTGGCGGCGTAACGCCGGGCAAAGGCGGCACCACCCATCTGGGCCTGCCGGTGTTCAACACCGTGCGCGAAGCGGTAGAAGCGACCGGCGCAACCGCATCCGTTATCTACGTTCCGGCGCCGTTCTGCAAAGACTCCATCCTGGAAGCTATCGATGCAGGCATTAAGCTGATTATCACTATCACCGAAGGCATCCCGACGCTGGATATGCTGACCGTGAAGGTGAAGCTGGATGAAGCGGGCGTGCGCATGATCGGGCCAAACTGCCCGGGCGTGATCACCCCAGGCGAATGCAAAATCGGCATCATGCCGGGCCACATTCACCAGCCGGGTAAAGTGGGCATCGTTTCCCGTTCCGGTACCCTGACCTATGAAGCGGTTAAGCAGACCACTGATTACGGCTTCGGCCAGTCCACCTGCGTGGGCATCGGCGGCGACCCGATCCCGGGCTCTAACTTCATCGATATCCTGAAGCTGTTCCAGGAAGATCCGCAGACCGAAGCGATCGTCATGATCGGTGAGATCGGCGGTAGCGCGGAAGAAGAAGCGGCCGCTTACATCAAAGATCACGTGACCAAACCGGTTGTCGGCTACATCGCCGGCGTGACCGCGCCGAAAGGCAAACGTATGGGTCACGCGGGCGCCATCATTGCCGGTGGTAAAGGGACGGCGGATGAGAAATTCGCCGCGCTGGAAGCCGCTGGCGTGAAGACCGTTCGCAGCCTGGCCGATATCGGCGAAGCGCTGAAAACCGTAATTAAGTAATAAGTAAAAAAACAGCCCTGACGTTCTGCATGGTTAAGGGCTGGTCCAATTTCGACATGGTTGGCCATCTGATGATGGCCTTTTTTTTGCCTGCCGCTGCGCCATCAGGCGTTACGCCGTTTTCGCCCGCGATTTCATGCCGTTTAATCATATTCATCTGCTCAAATGAGATTATTTTTTGCGTCCGGCATCATCCTTTTTATCCGCGCTATTTTGCATATTAAGTGCTTGCAAAAGGCGGTGGGGAATAATGTGGTGCGAAAGAAAAGGCATGAACAATGGGAGGGCTTTAGCTCGCTGGCAGCGCTTTTTTCGCGGGCTACCGGGCTGGAGACCACGGTGATTGAGGCGAATGACAATCGATTACCTGCTGGCTATGGTGGGTTAAATTTCTTTGCCTTACCGCTGATTCAGGACAATACATTATCCGGTTATATTATTTGCGACCATCATAACGCGACCGACAACCAGCATCGGGCGGCGGCGATACGATTACTGCATTTTATCGTTAATAATATGTCTGCGATTGCAGAAAACAGTGAAGTGGACGAGAAACCGTTGTGGCATAAGAGAGAGTTTTATTATTCGCAAAAATCGTCGCATGAAATAAAACTGCTGTCGGCATTACGCTATATTGATGAAAATTTATATGGTGAGCTGTCTTTAGAGGCCGTCGCCGCTCACGTTTGTTTAAGCGCAAATTATTTTAGTCGTTTTTTTAAAAAACGCCAGGGGGTGAATTTTAAAGTCTGGGTTAATCAGCGCAAAATGCAGCGTGCCGGAGAACTGCTTGGCGATCCGTCATATTCGGTAGACAGCGTAGCGCGTAAGCTTCAGTTTGCGCAAACCAGCTACTTTTGTCGGGTGTTTCGCGCCGCTCATCGCACCAGCCCGCAGTCGTTCCGCGATCGGCATCTCGCAGCCGCTTCACGGTAAGTCGATTAGCCGCCGTTTTATCGTTAATACAGATTTTTCCTGGAGCGCTCATAATGTGTGGCCGATCGCGGAAAAATTTTCATTTATGCTCACCAGCGGGCAATTAAATTTCATCGTCTCATCGACTGACTTCGCAAATAAACAAGTTAATGTGAAAAAATATTGACAACTTATTGCTGTTATTTGCATGGCAATCACATTGTTTAAATTGTGTTTATTGTAGTGCCTGGGTATTATTGGTTATTATTTGATCAATAACAGTGTGCATTTATCATGGAATAGATCAATGACATCTGAAGGTAAAATAAAATATAACACCCGGGGCTAATCTGATGTCCTTGCGCGCTTTTTTTATCTATTAAACAATTTTTTGCACGCCGTAAATGGAAGACGTTATGAGAGGAAAAATCCCCAAAACTGAATTACTGGTGACCTTTGAGGTTGTGGCTCGCCACGAAAGTTATACTCGAGCAGCGGAAGAGTTGGCTTTAACACAAAGCGCCGTGTTCCGACAGGTCACGGCGCTGGAGGATTTCCTCCATACGTCATTATTTAATCATGCTAAAAAAAGGATTTTTTTAAATGCGGCTGGCAAGCATTATTTGACTATCGTTAAGGAAACGCTTAACAAACTGGAACGTGATACCAACTCCATTATGACATGGCAACCGACGGTGCAGGTGCTTGAGCTGGCCGTCAATCCTACCTTTAGCACCCACTGGCTGATCCCCAACCTGCGCGAGTTTAATAAATTACATCCGGGCATTATCGTTAATATTCATTCGCTGGCTAATATTGGCGATTTTCTTAGCCGCGAGTACGATGCCGCCATTATGCGCGAGGATTTTTGCTCGCCGTGGGCGGAGGTTGAGTATCTGTTCGAAGAGGAAATTCTGCCGGTGTGCGGCTGCGGGCTGCTGTCCGAACCCGGGCAGAAGCTGGCGGTCGAGGAACTGCTGGGCGAGTTTCCGCTGCTGCATCAAAGCACGCGAATTCACGGCTGGCAGGAGTGGTTTGCGCTGTCGAATATCACCAGCCCGCAGATCAACATCGGTCCGCGTTTTGACCTGCTCTCAATGCTGATTGCGGCGGTGCGTTCGAACCTGGGGGTGGCGCTGCTGCCGCGTTTTGCCATTCAGCATGACCTGGATAGCGGTGAGATGGTGATCCCCTGCGATGTGCCGATTCGCACCGGCAACCGCTTCATTATGACGTGGCAGGAGGATAAAGCGGAATCCCGACATTTACAGGTATTCCGCGAGTGGCTGCTGCAAAAATCGGTGGTCTCGGCAGCCTGACGGCGCGTTATCCGGGCCGCAGACGGCGGTGCCGGGCGCAGAGCGGCATCATTTCCCGGAGGCGATGCTGCGCATCTGTCCGGGCTACCGGCCCGCAGACGGCGGTGAACCTGTAGCCCGGGCAAGGCGCGTCGAGCGCCTCCCCCGGGAGCATAGCGCAGAGTGGCATCATTTCCCGGCGGCGATGCTGCGCATCTGTCCGGACTACCGGATCACAGACGGCGGTGAACCCGTAGCCCGGGCAAGGCGCATCAAGCGCCGCCCCCGGGAGCATAGCGCAGAGCGGCATCATCTCCCGGAGGCGATGCTGCGCATCTGTCCGGGCTACCGGCCCGCAGACGGCGGTGAACCTGTAGCCCGGGCAAGGCGCG
>NZ_CAXSXW010000012.1:0-22302 GCF_964241505.1 Klebsiella sp. Q11 | reverse complement strand
CGTCGAGCGCCGCCCCCGGGAGCATAGCGCAGAGCGGCATCATTTCCCGGAGGCGATGCTGCGCATCTGTCCGGGCTGCCGGCCCGCAGACGGCGGTGAACCTGTAGCCCGGGCAAGGCGCGTCGAGCGCCGCCCCCGGGAGCATAGCGCAGAGTGGCTGAGTTTCCCGGAGGCGATGCTGCGCATCTGTCCGGGCTGCCGGCCCGCAGAACGCTGTGAACCTGTAGCCCGGGCAAGGCGCATCAAGCGCCGCCCCCGGGAGCATAGCGCAGAGTGGCTGAATTTCCCGGAGGCGATGCTGCGCATCTGTCCGGACTACCGGCCCGCAGACGAATGTGAACCCGTAGCCCGGCTAAGCGCAGCGCGAGCCGGGTAAAACTACCAGTCGATTCCCACCTGCGCCTGAATACCGCTGTCAAAGGCGTGCTTCACCGGACGCAGCTCACTAACCGTATCGGCAAGCTCCAGCAGCCGGGCGTGGCAGCCGCGGCCGGTGACAATCACGTTCTGCCGCGGCGGACGATTCTCTATCGCCGCGATCACTTCCTGAGTATCCAGATAGTGATACGCCAGCATATAGGTGAGTTCATCCAGCACCACCAGATCGTAGCTCGGGTCGGCCAGCATGCGCTTGCTCTCCTGCCATACGGCCGACGCCGCCTCGATATCTGCCTCCCGGTTTTGCGTTTCCCAGGTAAAGCCGGTGCCCATAATGTGGAACTCAACGCCGAGTGGATGCAGCGTGTTGTACTCTCCATTATCCCACTGGCCTTTAATGAACTGGGCAACACCGACGCGCTTACCGTGGCCGACGGCGCGCGTTGCCGTACCGAAGGCGGCGGTGGATTTACCTTTTCCGTTGCCGGTGAAGACGATCAGAATGCCTTTTTGCTCCGTTGCCGCCGCCACGCGGGTAGCAACCTGCGTTTTCAGCTTCTGCTGGCGCTGACGATGGCGGTCGGGATTGCCTCGCGCGTGCATAAATGCTCCTTAGTGTCCTGCCGGACAGGTGGCGCAGCGGTGCTGCTGCTCGAACTGGCTAAAGAAGTTGTTGCCTTTGTCGTCAACCAGCACAAACGCGGGCAGATTTTCGACTTCCATCATCCATACCGCTTCCATGCCCAGCTCCGGATACTCCAGGCAGCGCAAACTTTTCACATACTGCTGCGCCAGCAGGGCCGCCGCGCCGCCGATGCTGCCGAGATTAAATCCGCCGTGTTTATGGCAGGCCTCGGTCACCTGCTGGCTGCGGTTGCCTTTGGAAAGCATGATCAGACTGCCGCCCGCCGCCTGGAAAGCGTCAACATACCCATCCATGCGTCCCCCGGTGGTGGGGCCCAGCGAGCCGCAGGCCAGATTATTCGGCGTTTTCGCCGGGCCGGCGTAGTAGACAATATGCTTGCGCATATACTCCGGCATCGGTTCGCCGTTATCCAGACGCGCTTTGATTTGGGCATGGGCGATGTCGCGGGCGACGACAATCGGACCGCTCAGCGATAGCCGGGTGCCCACGGGCAGGGCTGACAGGTCGTGGAGGATGTCGCGCAGCGGCCGGTTCAGATCGAGCTGGACGGTCTGCGCCCCGTTTTCTATGCGCTGAGAATCAGGGATAAACTTGCCCGGGTTATGTTCCAGCTTCTCCAGCCAGATGCCGTGTTTGTTGATTTTGGCTTTGATGTTTCGGTCGGCGGAGCAGGAAAGCGCCATTGCGATAGGGCAGGAGCCGCCGTGCCGCGGCAGGCGAATCACGCGAATGTCGTGGGCGAAGTATTTGCCGCCAAACTGTGCGCCGATGCCGAACTCGCGGCTGGCTTTGAGCAGCGCCGCTTCCAGCGACGTATCGCGAAACGCCTGGCCCAGTTCGTTTCCGCTGGTGGGCAGATTGTCGTAATATTTTGTCGAAGCCAGCTTCGCCACCTTCAACGCCTGGTCCGCCGACAGGCCCCCCACCACAAAGGCGATGTGGTACGGCGGGCAGGCGGCGGTGCCCAGCGCCTTCATTTTTTCAATCAGGAAGGCGGTGAGTTTTTCCGGCTGCAGAATAGATTTTGTTTCCTGAAATAGCGCGGCTTTGTTCGCCGAACCGCCGCCTTTATTGACGAAGAGGAAGCGGTATTCACTGCCCGGCACCGCGCTGATATCAATCTGCGCGGGCAGGTTGGTCTCGGTGTTGACCTCGGTATACATATCAAGGGGGGCATTTTGCGAATAGCGTAAATTGTTTTCCTGAAAGGTGGTGTAGATGCCCTGACTCAGAGCTTCCGCGTCGTTGCCTCCGGTCCAGACGTTCTGGCCTTTGCTCGCGACGATGGTGGCGGTCCCGGTATCCTGGCAGTTTGGCAGCACGCCTTTTGCCGAGACTTCGGCGTTGCGCAGCAGCTGTAGCGCAACGTATTTATCGTTGCCGCTGGCCTGCGGGTCGTGCAGGATGCCGGCGATCTGCTTTAAGTGCCCGGCGCGCAGGAAAAACGACGCCTCATAAAATGCCTGCTGAGCCAGCAATGTTAACGCTTCCGGCGCAACCTTGATGACCTCTTCTCCATCTAACTCTGTCACCTTAACATGTTGATTCGTTAGCAGTTCATATTCGGTATTATCGTTGCTCTGAACAAAAAGTTCCTGCCAGACAAAGGGTTTCGACATTTTACTTCTCACTATTTCGCTAAAAAGAGATTGGCCCGCGTCGCATTCGCGACGTACTCGATGGTCTGCTGGGCGCGGACGCTGTTGCCGGCTGCATCCAGCGGAGGGGAGTAGACGGCGATAGCGTATTGCCCGAGAACGACGGCGACCATTCCGCCGCCAACGCCGGATTTTGCCGGGATACCGACGGTGTACAGCCATTTGCCGCTGCCGTCGTACAGCCCGGCGATCGCCATTTCCGCCAGCACCTGCGGGACGTAGCTGGCGGTGAGCAGCTGCTTGCCGTTGAACGGTGATTTGCCATTGTTGGCGAGTACGGCCCCCATTTTGGCGAGCTGCTCAACGGTGATATCCACCGAACACTGACGGGTGTAGATTTCGACGGCTTCCTGAGGGTCGCCATAGAAGCTGCGGTATGAATTCATCAGCATCGCCAGCGCCTGGTTATGCTGATTGGTCTCCATTTCGGATTGAAATACCGGCTCGTTAACGCTCAGGGAGCTGTCGGCCCAGGCGTTGAGGTTGTTGAGAATGTTGTTCCAGCGGTCGGTTTTGTCTTTCGCCGCAATCAGGCTCACGGTGCTCATGGCGCCGGCGTTGACTAACGGGTTCTCCGGCGCGCCTTGCGTGAGCTCCACGGCTAAGCCGGAATTGAAGGGCAGGCCGGTCGCGTTCGCGCCGAGTTTATCCAGCACCTCCTGCGGCCCGCGCTGCTCCATCGCCAGCGCCAGGGTGAAAACTTTACTTAATGATTCCATCGGAAAGGCTTTTGTCACGTCGCCGGTCTGGTAAATTTTGCCTTCGACCGTCGCGAGCGTAATGGCGAAATTATTCGGGCTATAGCTCGCCAGGGCAGGGATATAGTCGGCGACTTTACCGTCGTGATTACTCTTATATTTCTGATGTGCCTGCTCGATGATGCTGGCGTAGTCCGGCGCGCTTTGCGCCTGCGCGGCGGCGCTAAACAGTAAGCTGGCGGTTAAGATGCAGGTGCCAAGAAATTTCACGTTCATGGTGTGTCCCGTTGGGATGATTGGAGGGAACCGGGCCGGACGTATCCGGCCTGGGGCTCATAGCCATTTTGCTGTCAGGACATCGCCACTTCGGACGTTTCGCTGGCAGGGCGCTCCTGCTCCGGTTTTTTGACCGGGGCGGTGCCGCGGCAGCCTTCTCCGTAATGCTCGCCTTCCCAACGGCCAACGATGGCGGCGCCCATGGCGTTACTCATCACGTTGGTGGCGGAGCGACCCATATCGAGGAACGGGTCGACGCCCATCAGCAGGATCAGGCCCGCTTCCGGAATGTTGAACTGGTTCAGCGTCGCGGCGATAACCACCATTGAGGCGCGCGGCACGCCCGCCATCCCTTTGGAGGTCAGCATCAGGATCAACAGCATGGTGATCTGCTCGCCCATGCTGAGGTGGACGTTACAGGCCTGGGCGATAAACACCGTGGCGAACGAGCAGTAGGCCATGGAGCCGACCAGGTTAAAGGAGTAACCGATGGGCAGGACGAAGCTGGCTATTTTGGAAGAGACGCCGAATTTTTCCAGCTTATCGAGGGTTCCTGGGAAGGCGGCTTCTGAGCTGGATGTGGTGAAGGCCAGCAGCGCGGGCTCGAAGATCGCTTTGGTCAGACGGCTGATACATGGGCCGACAATCACCGTCGACAGGCCAATCAGGATTGCCCACAGCATGCCCAGCGTCAGATAGAATTCACCCATAAAGATCCCGGCGCTGACCATCACGCCCAGACCGCGCTCGGCAATCAGCCCGGAGATGGCGGCGAAAACGGTCAGCGGCGCGAACAGCATGACGTACCCTGTGAGCTTCAGCATCACGTGGACCAGCGAATCGAGCACCTTCACAATGGGCTCGGCTTTTTCGCCGATCGCCGCCAGGCTGCAGCCGAGGAAAATAGAGAACACCACGATTTGCAGAATTTCGTTGCGCGCCATCGCATCAACGATGCTGGTGGGTACCGCGTGCGAGATAAACACTTTCAGGGTGAAGGGCTCGGACTGAACGGCGGCCACGGCTCCGGCATCGTGGGGGACAAAGTTGATGCCCGCGCCTGGCTGGAACAGATTGACGATCACCAGACCCAGCGCAATCGACAGCAGCGAGGCGCAAATAAACAGGAAAAAGGTTTTAGAGAATATGCGCCCGAGCGTTTTCGCATCGCCCATTTTGGCGATGCCGACCACCAGCGTTGATATTACCAGCGGGGCGATAATCATTTTTACCAGGCGTAAAAATATGGTGGTAAAAATGGAGATATCCTGCGCATAGGATTTTGCTGTATCTGCTGATGCCATATTATTAATGATCACCCCGGCAATCATGCCGAGTATCAGGCCTAATATGATCATTTTGGTTAAACTTATTTTTTTCATATTTACTCCATCGGAACAGGGTTAGTCGTGAAGTGGTGTAGGGCGGCGTACGCCTGCGCCAGGCAGCAGCGCAGACGTACGCCTGTGGTGACTAACCGCATAAATTGTCTGGAATACAGTGATACAGCGAAATCCTGTATACCAATGGATGTTGTTGTATTTTTATATCCGTCGTCTTTCAAGCTGCATTTTTGTTGGCTGCCTTTGCTCACCAGTCACGTACGGATGTACGCTCCTGGGGATGAATGAGGGACATCCATATCCCTCACCGAAGGCAGCCTCCGGCTGTTCAAATTCGTTCCTGACGAATTTGTCTCTCAGTTGCCGTTTCAATGCAAATCGAAATCCATTGGATATAGAATTAGAAATCGAACTCAATACTTAATAGCGGCGCATGCTGCTGAGCGCCATAAACATCATTGTCCCCGACGTTGCCGGAAATAATATCCCGCGGCATGACGATTTTTACCGCGTTGGCCGGATCGAACCAGATAATGCGATGAATAAAATCAGGCTTTACGTTATATAAGCCGGCAATAAGCTGCGGGGTTAATTGCTCAGAACGTTTGACCCGCTGATAATCTTCCCGGGTTTTAAATAAAATATCTAAAACCAGTTCATACGGTCCGGCGTTTTTGGAGCGGATCACCTGCGCCAGTGAGCATAGGGATTGTTTCATGCCTGAACTCCTTCTGGCGTCACCTGTTCGATATGGAAGTCAAAGCGCAGCGCGTCGCTGGCTTCGATTAGGTGATAGATTGAGAACTCATACACCGGACCGCTCTGAATATCGGAAGGCGAGAACGGGAAGGCGAGGTTGCCCGCGGTGGCAATGCGGTTTTCATAGCCGTAGTGCAGCAGGGTAGAGCGCACCAGCGAACAGACGCTGTTGGCGATATCCTGGGTTGGCGCAACGACATCAAGCAGGATGCCCAGTTCGTGCCCGGCGGTTTTCATCGGTTCGTGATTGCCCATCACGCCGTTCTTTCCATACAGATGGAAGGTCATGCGGATGCTGTCATCGTTCAGGGAGAGGTTGCGTGCGACGCTGGTCTGTACCTCTTCAAGAATATTATCGATTCCGGCAATCATGATCGGATCGCGCGTTCCGGCAATGGTCAGGCAGCGGAAGCCGACCCGCCGCGCGCCTTCCAGCTTCAGCGCGTACGGCGTCGCTTCATGACGAGAACCGCTGACGTAAACCTCGCCTTCGTTGACGGCTTTGAAGGTGCATCCTTTCAGGTTCAGCACGCCGCCCGGACCGGGCAGGAAATACGGATCGGACTTCTCGTACAGCGTATGCGCCGCCGCAGAGGTTTCGGTAAACTTACGCTTTGGATTAAACGCTTTCAGCGTAAAGCCGCTGTCGTCGATAATCCCCATGGCGCAGTCGGAACCGGAGCCCGGCGTGGCGGCAATGGCTGCGCATTCGAGGATCTTGCCGCAGTGCAGGGCGAGCCCCTCGTCAAAGCCCTGCATAATCGGCAGCGCCGCGAAGCAGGCCGGATCGTACGCCCGGCCGCCAAGCACCACCTGGGCGCCGGCGGCCAGCGCCCGCTGAAAGGGTTCGATCCCCATCTGGGCGACGATATAGGTACTCTCTTCAATGGCCTCGTGGGTCAGTTCAGGCACAAAGTCCAGGGCGGTGATTTTGCCGTTATCCAGCGCCTGATGAACGATGGCTTTATCGACATCAGACGGGATCAGCGCCATGGAGAACGACAGTTTTTCTTCCTGCGCAATCTCATGGATAATCTGCCGACACCACTCCAGATGCGGCGCGGCGCCGGATCCTCCAGCGGTGCCGATTACCACCGGTATGTTGTTCTTCACGCCGGCGACGATCATATAGCGCAGATCGCGTTTCACCCCGGCCCGGTCGGTAAAAGGTTTGCCTGCCCCCAGATAGTGGGGGCCGGGATCGGATGAACCGGCGTCAACGGCAATCAGATCCGGCGATGCCTCCATAGCTTTACGAAAGCTCTCTTCCGGGAAGCCATAGCCGAGGATTGCCGTCGGCGATAAGATCTTAAAGGTACGAGCCATCTCTTAATCCTTAGTCTGCAACAGCGCGATGGTGCGGTTCATTTCGTTAAACACGATGTTAAGACCTTCGTCGAAGCCCATGCCTGGCTTGATCAGCATGCGCATCGGACGCGCGGCCAGCGCGACGTGAACGCAGGTGCGGGCGCTGATCTCGGTTTCGTTACAGGTACCGCCCTGATAGGCTTCCATCGCGTGTTTGTTGCAGTACAGCACCGCGTCCACGATGTTATGAATGCCGCCGAGATCCGGAGTTTTGATCTGCACCATGTGGCAGCTGCCGGCATCGGTAAAGTCAACGATGTCCTGGTAGGTGTTACACCACTCGTCGGCGACAATTTTTACGCCGGAACCGAGGCGGGTCAGCTCTTTGGTAATGGCCGTGAGCATACGGATCTGGTCCGGTTTATTACCCGCATCCACCGGGCCTTCTATGTAGAGCGGCAGGCCCTGCGCCTCTTTCTCCAGGCTGGCGATATAGTCGGCGCAGCGAACCGGATCCATATCGAAAATCAGGCCGATGGTGCCGTACACGTCGATATGCAGCGTGGGGCGATAGCGGGGGCTGGTGCGCAGGCTTAAGATGCGGTCGGATAGCCAGCGGACATACTCACGCAGTTTTTCCCCTTTCAGACCCAGCTTCTCTTCGACGTTGTTAATGAGCGCATGCGGCAGGACGTCAACGCCTTTGAGGATCATTTTGTCCACGGCGATGTAGCGGTCGTCGCCGCTCTGACCAAATAACGGAATCGCTTCCGGTATGCAGGGCAGCTGCCATTCGTCGCAAACCACCTCCGCCTTCAGGCGGCCGCTGGCCAGCGCGGTGGCGTCGAGCAGCGCCTGGGAAAGACCGTAGCGGACGGCGGTATGCAGCAGATGACCGTCGATGCGCAGCTTGTCGAAGAAGCGGGCGTTCGGCAGGAAGGTATCGACATCGCGGCCCTCCAGCAGCGGTTTGATATGATCGTTGAGGAACGGGATAAAGTTCTCCGCCAGGAACAGCGGGTCGCGGCCGCCCGCGCCGGAGTACTGTACGGCGGCACAGTCACCGACCGCCACCGCGCCGTTTTCCAGAATCAGCTGGACGGATACGCATTCACCCGCCTGGCGTACCGAGGTGAAGCCTGGCGTTACCGGAGCACCGGTATAAATGAACCCATCATGACCCGCGCCGTTTTTAATCGCCTGCTGATCGTCAAAATAGAATGAAGAGTAGCCAGCGGTGAAAAGGGCCTGTTTAATTTTCATTATGGTCTTCCTATTAATTTACTGTGGGATACCGCGTTGATGTCATCAACAACCATCTGGAATGAGGGTTTGCGTCCTTCAAAATGCGCACGTTCAGCGACGTAATCGTGGTGCAGGGCGAGGATGTCCTTCGGCAGCGGAACCGCGCCGGCTTCAAGCACGCGAATGGCGCCGGCATTGTCGCGAACCGGCAAAATTTTGCCCGCGTTGCAGGATGCGGGGGCAAAAGGCACGTCCAGGACGCCCGCTTCAAAGGCCAGCACCGTACCGCGGGCGATATCGCCGTTGCCCAGCTCGAACACTTTCTTCAGCACCGCGCGAACCTCGCTTTTTATCAGCTCCACTTCCTGCTCAACCGCGGCGCAGGGCGGGAACTTCTGATCGCTGACCATATTGAGCATCTGGCGGGATGCCCTCAGCCCCTGCGCGTTGGCCGCCGCGGTGGGAATACCGAACGCTTCATGCGGGCTCTTGGTGATCACTTTGGTGGCGCCGGACATCCCGGCTACCGCCGCGCCCCAGGAGATAATGGCAAAGGCTTTAGATTCATCTTCCGGAAAGCCGCCCATCCACTGGTGGAAGACGGTACTCAGCTCGTAATCGTCGAATCCATAATTGCCAAAGTATTCGTGGGAGAGTTCACGAAGAGATTTAATTGCCGCGATGTCCTGGGTGAGGCTGCCGACCTGGCCGTAGCCGACGGTGATTGACTTGACGCCCTGTTCCAGCGCCAGCAGACCTTCGATAATGGCCACCGCGTGGGACATAAACGGTGGGATCAGGGTGCCGGTCAGCGGGCCGAACGGTTCGCGGTTAATACGAATGCCGTGTTCTTCATACAGGCCCATCAGGCGGTCGCAGTACTGCCAGTCGCGAATCGACTTCTCCAGGGTGACGCGCTTGGCGTAGGGAATGTTGTAGGAGATACCGCCGCCTTCGTAGCTGGTAAAGCCGCTGGCCATGGAGATTTCCGCCAGCAGGCGCGCGTCTGGCGTACCGTGACGTACCTGGACCGGTTTTTCCAGCGCTTCGGTCATCCGGCGGCAGGCGGCGACGCCGTGGTTAACCACCGGCAAACCATTCAGTTTGGAGGTTCCCGCCTCGATGGATTTCTGTATGCCGACCGCCGCTTCTTCGTAACGGTTGAGGCGGGTATAGGCATCGATGGTGCTGGGCAGCAGATCGCACTCTTCCTGCAGGGTTTTGAGCAGCGCAATATGTTCATCCATCAGCGCCACGCCCGCGCGCGGCTGGCTCAGGGTTTTACCCTCCTGGTCGGCCTTAAGCAGAGCGTGAGAAAAGCGTTTTTTCTCAGGAATGGTTTGCTGGTACTTCACGCCATCTTCGAAGTGCTCAACGTCCTTGCCGGTATGCCAGGTCTGCAATACCTGATGCCGCTCGGTCATGAATTCGTCGTGGGTTAATTTTTTATTTCGAAGTTCCATTCGTAGCTGCCTTCATTTATAGGGTTAAACAGTGAATGCTGGTGCGAGCGGCGAGCTCGGGGTAGAGCCTGGCAACGTTTGCCAGCAGCGGAAGCAGGCCTTTTGCATCGCGGTAATAATCAAACCGGGTTGGCAGAAGAATGCGTCTGCCGTCGTCATCCAGTTCGCGGTATTTCAGCCAGCGGTGGATGTCGAAGCCGCTGGCGCGGGAGAGCCATCCACCGGAACCGACGACTTTACGCACGGGGGTCAGATCGCGGCCCATCTGTAAATCGACGTTGCCCACGCAGGTGCAGACCTGCTTTTTGGTGCCCGCGTGGCGTTCGCTGGCGTAGCCGACGCACAGCCCGGCCAGCACGGTGTCGAAATATTTTTCTTCCTCGTTGAGCGGCAGATAATCCGGCTGAGCGACCAGATGGCGCAGGTAGCGGTAAAAGGCCTCCTGACGCTGCGGCTGGTGGGCAAACACCACGTTCACCAGCTCCTGAGTACTTTCACCGACCACGACAGCTGAAACGCGCATGCCGAGATCGCCTTCTACCGTACGTTTAACAAACGGTTCCGGAACCCCGTGCAGAACGGTATCCGGAGAGAGCGTGTTGGCGCTGGCGGAGTAGACGTCGGTGGTGGCGCCGCCCATATCGATCAGCATGAACTCTTTCCACGCGCTGTCGTAATGGCTGATGGTTTTTACCAGCTCGTAGACGGTCCACGGCGTTGGCATCGGCTCTTCGCCGGTTTCCGCGACAATCACGTCCAGCCCTTTACCTTTGACGATTCGGGATAAGAAGACATCGCAAATCGCCTTGCGGGCAGCATAGGGATTAGGGTGATCGAGATCGGGCAGAATGTTGTCTACCGTGGTCAAATCTTTGTGACCAAGGATGGCCTGAACCTCGTCCTGAATATCCCGGTTTCCGGCATAGATAATGGCGCAGTCGAGCGTTGACTCCGCCAGCGCATGGGCGTTGGCCAGGCCGTAGCTCTCCTCGCCGCCGTCGGTTCCGCCGGTAAACAGCAGGATATCCGGCGGCGTGGCTTCCAGCGCCTGGATATCGTGGCGGTTGAGTTTGTAGGCGTAGTATTGGGCGATTTTGGCCCCCGCCGAGTGGGCGGTGACTTTTGCTGATTCCAGTGTGATGGACGGCACCAGACCCATCGCGGCAACGGCGAGACCGCCTTTTGCCGATGAAGAGTATTTCAGCGTGACGTCACCGCGGTGCAGCAACGGGCGCGCATCGGCAACGTTAAGCACCCGGTTCAGGCTGGCAAAAAAGCCTTCCGCCAGGTGATGGGTAGTGGTCGGGGTCAGAACGTGGTTTACCAGCGTCAGCTCATCCCCCTCCTGTGCGAAGAGGGCCGCTTTGGTCCACGTCGAGCCGATATCGACAGAGACGGTTTGCATCAGATAGCCTCTTCCAGACACTGCTGTTCAACGCCGTGGCGCTGGTTGATATCGTTCGCCATCAGCCTGCAGACGTCTTCCAGATCGTGGCTTGGGGCAAAGACGCGATTGAAGCCCATCTCTTTGAATTTGGCCTCGACGTCGGCAAAATCATGCTTACCGACCACCAGGTTTCCGCCAACGTAAAGAAGAATATCGCCGATACCGCGTTCGATGCAGCGTTCGCGCAGTCCCAGGCAGTCGATATCGCCGTGGCCGTAAATAGATGACACAACGATGGCGTCCGCGCCGGTTTCGATAGCGGCATCGATATATTCATCCTGACTGACCATCACCCCCAGATTGATTACGCGAAAATCATGGGCAGTAAAAACGCGGTCCAGGACTTTGTTGCCTACTGCATGGCAGTCAGCACCAATGACGCCAATAACAAGTGTTGATTTCTTCATGGGTAATCCTCTGTAAGGCTGATGGTATAAAAATAAAAACGAATTTCTAATATTTGCAGCGTTGATGATGGCCGCCTGTTAATAGGGCTGGAGTGTCTGTGGTTCGAAGGGGGGAAGCAATTGATCTATTTTCAGAATATCTTTCAAAAAAGTATTGTTTTTGATTTTTCTTTAAAAAATCCTTTTATATCATGTGGTTGCTTGTTTTTTTATTATCTGTGATTATTTCTGTTTAGATCTTTTTAATAAATAGATTGCGATGTTTGTGAGCAAGGTCTTATTTTATATTTTGCGTTTATTTTGCCTTTGATAATAAGCGGCAAATACAATTCTTTAAATTTTTCTGTGAGCATAGTAACGGAATTTATGTGCTGTTTTTTATATGCGTCACGGCGAATTTGTTAGATTAAAGATATAAAATGGTGATTTGTTTATTTAATATTTCATTTTTGTTGAATGGCGGAGTGGGGCAGGAGAGCAGCTGTCCGGGGGGATAAAAGCGCAAGGGGGAATGTCTGCTGCATAAAGAGCAGGGTGCGTTGCGTCACAAAACGACGAGAAAGAGAATGTACGCCGCATTTACTTGATAATGAGATAGTTACGCATCTGTGTTAATTGAAAGTAAACGCAATGATAAATGTAATAAGCAAAAAATTTAGGGCATTAACTTGATAAAAAAAATCTGTGAGCTACACGACATTGTCAGCTGATGCCCGCATTAATGCGCCCAGCGCTCATCCCATTAAATTCCCCTCCGCGACGAAATAAATGGACTATCATTTTCAGTAACCGTTGATACTCTTGAAAAACATATTGTTAACCTAGCGTTTACCTGTACGGTACACGGTATACATAATTAACATTTAAAATGAAAATTGATTTAAATCAATGTTTAAAACTTGGAAAAGGTCGCGAAATGGAGTTAAATTGTCGCGGATCAAATTGACCGAAATCTGGTATTTTCGCTATAAATTGATCGCTGTCGAAAACTGCAAATTTATCACAATAAAAACCTATTTATTGTAAGGGTTTTGCAGCGTAATATAATCACGGGATCAATTTGGGTGTTTTGTTAACATGTTTGTAACTTCTCATTACTATCGTTTTCTTGCATGAGAAAACGGGCGTGACGAGAAGAAGCAAATAAATTTGTATTGGGGCATGCGTGTGACCCTTTCTAACGGGGTTCACTCTCGGAGTCTTCATGCGATGAGCAAGGAGTCATGATGTTAGATATAGTCGAACTGTCGCGCTTACAGTTTGCCTTGACCGCGATGTACCACTTCCTGTTTGTGCCGCTGACGCTAGGTATGGCGTTCCTGCTGGCCATCATGGAAACGGTCTACGTCCTTTCCGGCAAACAGATTTATAAAGATATGACCAAGTTCTGGGGCAAGTTGTTTGGTATCAACTTCGCGCTGGGTGTGGCAACCGGTCTGACCATGGAGTTCCAGTTCGGGACTAACTGGTCTTACTACTCTCACTATGTGGGCGATATCTTCGGTGCGCCGCTGGCCATTGAAGGTTTGATGGCCTTCTTCCTCGAATCTACCTTTGTCGGTCTGTTCTTCTTCGGTTGGGATCGTCTGGGCAAAGTTCAGCACATGGCCGTGACCTGGCTGGTGGCGCTGGGCTCCAACCTGTCGGCGCTGTGGATCCTCGTCGCTAACGGCTGGATGCAGAACCCGATTGCGTCGGACTTCAACTTTGAAACCATGCGTATGGAGATGGTCAGCTTCTCTGAGCTGGTCCTGAACCCGGTTGCTCAGGTTAAGTTCGTTCATACCGTGGCGTCAGGCTACGTGACCGGCGCGATGTTCATTCTTGCCATCAGCTCCTGGTATATGCTCAAAGGCCGCGACTTCGCTTTTGCCAAGCGCTCCTTCGCTATCGCAGCCAGCTTCGGTATGGCGGCGATTCTCTCCGTTATCGTTCTCGGTGATGAATCCGGCTACGAAATGGGCGACGTACAGAAAACCAAACTGGCGGCTATCGAAGCTGAATGGGAAACTCAGCCTGCTCCGGCGGCCTTTACCCTGTTTGGTATTCCCGATCAGAAGGCGCAGGAGAACCGCTTCGCGATTCAAATTCCTTACGCGCTGGGCATCATTGCGACTCGATCCGTGGATAAACAGGTTACCGGCCTGAAAGACCTCATGGTTCAGCACGAAGAGCGTATCCGTAACGGGATGAAAGCTTACGCGCTGCTGGAACAGCTGCGTGCCGGTTCAACCGACCAGGCCGTGCGCGATCGCTTTAACGACGTGAAGAAAGATCTGGGCTACGGTCTGCTGCTGAAACGCTATACCGACAACGTCTCTGACGCGACGGAAGAGCAGATTGCTCTGGCGACCAAGGACTCTATTCCTGCCGTGGCGCCGCTCTACTTCGCCTTCCGTATTATGGTAGCGTGCGGCGTGCTGATGCTGTTGATTATCGGCGCCTCCTTCTGGAGCGTGATTCGCAACCGCATCGGTGAGAAAAAATGGCTGCTGCGCGCCGCGTTTTATGGCCTGCCGCTGCCGTGGATTGCCGTTGAATCGGGCTGGTTTGTCGCCGAATATGGCCGTCAGCCGTGGGCTATTGGTGAGGTGCTGCCGACGGCCGTCGCGAACTCGTCGCTGACCGCGGGCGACCTGATCTTCTCTATGGTGCTGATTTGTGGCCTGTACACGCTGTTCCTGGTGGCTGAACTGTTCCTCATGTTCAAGTTTGCCCGTAAAGGACCAAGCAGCCTGAAAACCGGTCGCTACCACTTTGAACAGTCCTCTGCGGCTATTCAGTCGGCACGCTAAGACAGGAGTCGTCAAATGATCGATTATGAAGTATTGCGTTTTATCTGGTGGCTGCTGATCGGCATTTTGCTTATTGGTTTTGCCGTCGCCGATGGCTTCGACATGGGGGTGGGGATGCTCACCCGTTTCCTCGGTCGTAACGACACCGAGCGTCGAATTATGATTAACGCCATTGCCCCGCACTGGGACGGAAACCAGGTGTGGCTGATCACCGCCGGCGGCGCGCTGTTTGCCGCCTGGCCGATGGTTTACGCCGCCGCGTTTTCCGGCTTCTATGTGGCCATGATCCTGGTGCTGGCGTCTTTATTCTTCCGTCCGGTGGGTTTCGACTACCGCTCGAAGATTGAGGACAACCGCTGGCGTAACATGTGGGACTGGGGCATCTTCGTTGGCAGCTTCGTGCCGCCGCTGGTGATTGGCGTGGCGTTCGGCAACCTGCTGCAGGGCGTTCCGTTCCACGTTGATGAATATCTGCGCCTGTACTACACCGGTAACTTCTTCCAGCTGCTGAATCCGTTTGGCCTGCTGGCCGGTATTGTTAGCGTGGCGATGATCCTGACGCAGGGCGCGACCTACCTGCAGATGCGTACCGTGGGTGAACTGCACCTGCGCACCCGCTCCGTGTCTACGGTGGCGGCGCTGGTGACGCTGGTCTGCTTCGCGCTGGCGGGCGTTTGGGTCTACTACGGTATCGACGGTTATGTGGTGAAATCGGTGATGGATCATACCGGCCCGTCTAACCCGCTGACCAAAGAAGTCGCGCGTGAAGCCGGCGCGTGGATGGTGAACTTTAATAACATGCCGGCGCTGTGGGCGATTCCTGCTCTGGGCGTGGCGCTGCCGCTGTTGACCGTCATCTCGACAAAAGCGGATAAAGGCGCATGGGCGTTTCTGTTCTCCTCGCTGACGCTGGCGTGCATCATTCTGACTGCCGGTATCGCCATGTTCCCGTTCATTATGCCATCAAGCACGGCGATGAACGCGAGCCTGACCATGTGGGATGCGACCTCCAGCCAGCTGACGCTGAACCTGATGACTTACGTGGCGATTGTCTTCGTACCGATTATTCTGGCCTACACCGCCTGGTGTTACTGGAAAATGTTCGGTCGCATCACTCGCGAAGACATCGAAAAGAACACCCACTCGCTGTACTAAGGTAAGGAGCTATATATGTGGTATTTCGCATGGATTTTGGGAACGCTTCTTGCCTGTGCTTTTGGGGTGATTACCGCGCTGGCGCTTGAGCACGTGGAAGCCACCAAAGCAGGTAAAGAAGAACACTGATGAGTATTATCGCGACTCTTTACGCGATAATGGACAAGCGCCCGTTAAGGGCGCTTTCCTTATTGATGGCGCTGGCGCTAGCGGGCTGCATCTTCTGGGATCCGTCGCGCTTTGCGGCCAAAACCAGCGAGCTGGAAATCTGGCACGGCTTCCTGCTGATGTGGGCGGTTTGTACCGGCGTTATCCACGGCGTGGGCTTCCGCCCGCGCGCCATTCACTGGCAGGGAATTTTTTGTCCGCTTATCGCTGATATTGTGCTCGTTTTGGGCCTGTTCTTTTTCTTCTTTTGAATAAGAAATCTCTGTTAACCATATGGGCTTGCATAAGCCCATAAAAATTTACTCCTCGTTTACTTTCCCCCATTCCAAACCACGATTCCCGCGCGTATAGTAGCGAAGTTTGAAAGCACTAACCTTTTGTTGCATTACCGGGATGTAAAGTGAATACAACGCTGTTTCGATGGCCGGTTCGGGTCTATTACGAAGACACCGACGCCGGTGGTGTGGTTTACCACGCCAGCTACGTCGCTTTCTATGAAAGAGCACGCACAGAGATGCTGCGCCATCATCATTTCAGCCAACAGGTTTTGCTGGCTGAACGAGTTGCCTTTGTGGTTCGCAAAATGACGCTGGAGTATTTTGCGCCCGCCAGACTCGACGACATGCTCGAAATCCAGACGGAGATAACCTCAATGCGAGGAGCTACCCTGGTTTTCACGCAGCGAATCGTCAACGCCGAGAACGTCGTTTTGAATGAAGCTGAGGTTCTTATCGTGTGCGTTGATCCACTCTTAATGAAGCCTCGTGCGCTTCCCAAGTCTATTGTCGCGGAGTTTAAGCAGTGACTGAGATGAATATCCTTGATTTGTTCCTGAAGGCGAGCCTTCTGGTTAAACTTATCATGTTGATTTTAGTTTGTTTTTCCATCGCCTCCTGGGCCATCATTATTCAGAGAACGCGTATCCTCAATTCGGCGTCACGTGAGGCCGAAGCGTTTGAAGATAAGTTCTGGTCCGGTATCGAGCTTTCTCGTTTGTACCAGGAAAGCCAGGGTCGTCGCGATAATCTGACCGGTTCGGAACAAATCTTCTACAGCGGCTTCAAAGAGTTTGCGCGTCTGCATCGTGCGAACAGCCATGCGCCGGAAGCGATTGTCGAAGGGGCGTCGCGCGCCATGCGTATTTCGATGAACCGCGAGCTGGAAACCCTGGAAACCCACATCCCGTTCCTCGGTACGGTGGGTTCTATCAGCCCATATATCGGTCTGTTTGGTACCGTATGGGGGATCATGCATGCCTTTATCGCGCTGGGCGCGGTAAAACAGGCGACGCTGCAAATGGTCGCGCCGGGTATCGCAGAAGCGCTCATCGCGACGGCAATTGGTCTTTTTGCCGCTATCCCGGCGGTTATGGCCTATAACCGTCTGAACCAGCGCGTGAACAAACTTGAGCTGAACTACGACAACTTTATGGAAGAGTTCACCGCCATTCTGCACCGTCAGGCGTTTACCAGCAGCGAAAGCAATAAGGGGTAAGCCATGGCCAGAGCACGTGGACGCGGACGTCGCGAACTGAAGTCCGAGATCAACATCGTTCCGCTGCTGGATGTCCTGTTGGTGCTGTTGCTGATCTTTATGGCGACAGCGCCGATCATTACGCAGAGCGTAGAGGTCGACCTACCGGACGCAACGGAGTCGCAGGCGGTGAAAAGCAACGATGAGCCGCCGGTGATCGTTGAAGTCTCCGGCGTCGGGCAGTACAGCGTGAAAGTTGGCCCGGAAACGTTATCGCAGCTGCCGCCGGAACAGGTTATTGCGGAAGCCAGGCGTCGACTTGAGGCGAATGAGAAAACGGTGTTCCTGATCGGCGGTGCTAAAGAGGTGCCATACGATGAGATTATTAAAGCGCTTAACCTGTTGCACAGCGCAGGGGTTAAATCGGTTGGCTTGATGACCAAGCCGATCTAATCGCTCGCAATATGCACGCCCGCCAGCACGTCGGCTTTGGGACAACAGCGTCTCGTGGCCGACGTCATATAACGGGAACAGGCGAACAGTTTTTGGGAACCGATAGTGTCAAAGGCAACCGAACAAAACGACAAGCTTAAACGAGCGATCATAGTATCAGTCGCGCTGCACATCGTATTGATAGCGCTGCTGATCTGGAGTTCGTTTGACGAGCATCTGGATGCTTCTGCCGGGGGTGGCGGAGGTTCCTCTATCGATGCGGTAATGGTCGATCCGGGGGCGGTTGTGAAGAATTATGACCGTCAACAGCAGCAGCAGGCCAGCGCCCGCCGCGCCGCCGAGCAGCGTGAAAAGCAGGCTCAGCAGCAGGCGGAAGAGCTACGTGAAAAACAGGCCGCCGAGCAGGAACGGCTGAAACAGCTGGAACAGGATCGTCTGCAGGCGCAGGAAGCGGCTAAAGAGGCGAAAGAACAGCAGAAACAGGCGGAAGAAGCCGCGGCGAAAGCCGCCGCAGCGGCCAAAGCCAAAGCGGACGCACAGGCGAAAGAGGCGCAGGAAGCTGCCGCCAAAGCCGCCGCTGACGCGAAAGCGAAGGCCGATGCGCAGGCGAAAGCAGCGGCGGATGCGAAGAAACAGGCGGAAGCAGAAGCCGCGAAAGCGGCCGCGGACGCGCAGAAGAAAGCCGAAGCGGATGCAGCGAAGAAAGCTCAGCAGGAAGCTGAGAAGAAAGCGCAGCAGCAGGCAGAGAAAAAAGCGCAGCAGGAAGCGGCGAAACAGGCCGCTGCTGAAAAAGCTGCCGCCGAAAAAGCGGCAGAAAAAGCCGCCGCGCAGAAAGCCGCTGCTGAGAAAGCGGCAGCCGAGAAAGCCGCCGCAGCGGAAAAAGCCGCCGCCGAGAAAGCCGCGGCAGCCAAAGCTGCAGCAGCAGAGAAGGCCGCCGCAGACAAAGCGGCGAAAGCCGCCGCCGCTAAGGCAGCAGCCGCCAAGAAAGCCGCTGCGGCCAAAGAGGCCAACGGCGTTGACGATCTGCTCGGCGACCTGAGCTCCGGTAAGAATGCGCCGAAAGGTAATACCAGCGGTAGCGCTGGGGGTTCATCTCCTGCTAAAGGAAGTAAGCAGGGGCAGGGTGGGGCATCCCAGGCTGAGATTAACAGCTATATTTCACAGGTGCAGGCTGCGATTAAAGGTCATCTCTATGATTGGGATACCTACAAGGGGAAAACCTGTACTTTACGTGTGAATCTGGCTCAGGATGGAACGCTGTTAAGTGTGAAATCGGAAGGCGGCGATCCGGCGTTCTGTCAGCAAATGCTGGCGGCAACGAGCCGGATGACGAAGTTCCCTAAACCGCCGTCGCAGGCTGTTTATGAAACATTCAAAAATGCGCCACTGGACTTCAAACCTCAGTGATAGTTTTCCCCGTTTATGCGGGGAAAACAAACGTCGGTAGGCCCAGGGTTTTGGTAGTTTTGTGTATTTGAGTTTGTTAACATTCTGCTAAATTATCGTGGGCTTTTCGCCTGGATAAGGGAGATATGATGAAGCAGGCATTACGAGTAGCATTTGGTTTTTTAATGCTGTGGGCGGCAGTGCTGCACGCAGAAGTACGCATCGAGATTACCCAAGGGGTCGACTCGGCACGCCCAATCGGCGTTGTGCCGTTCCAGTGGGCGGGGCAGGGTGCTGCGCCGGAAGATGTGGGCGGTATCGTGGCGGCTGACCTGCGCAACAGCGGCAAGTTTAATCCGCTCGATCGCTCGCGTCTGCCTCAGCAGCCGGGTAGCGCTCAGGAAGTGCAGCCGGCGGCATGGTCTGCGCTGGGCGTTGACGCCGTCGTGGTTGGTCAGGTGACGCAAAACCCTGACGGTTCCTACAACGTGGCGTATCAGCTGGTTGATACCGGCGGCGCGCCGGGTACCGTGCTTGCGCAGAACTCCTTTAAAGTCACGAAACAGTATCTGCGCTATGCCGCGCATGCTGCCAGCGACGCCGTATTTGAGAAGCTGACCGGTATTAAGGGCGCCTTCCGTACCCGTATCGCCTACGTGGTACAGACCAACGGCGGCCAGTTCCCGTACGAGCTGCGCGTGTCCGACTACGATGGCTACAATCAGTTCCTCGTTCACCGTTCAACTCAGCCGCTGATGTCTCCGGCATGGTCTCCGGACGGCGCGAAGCTGGCCTACGTGACCTTTGAAAGCGGACGCTCTGCGCTGGTTGTGCAGACGCTGGCTAACGGCTCCGTTCGTCAGATTGCTTCGTTCCCGCAGCATAACGGCGCGCCGGCGTTCTCGCCGGACGGCAGCAAACTGGCTTTCGCTCTGTCGAAAACCGGTAGCCTGAACCTGTACGTGATGGACCTGGGATCTGGCCAGATTCGTCAGGTGACCAACGGTCGCAGCAATAACACCGAACCAAGCTGGTTCCCGGATAGCCAGAACCTGGCCTTTACTTCCGACCAGGCCGGTCGTCCGCAGGTGTATAAAGTCAATATTAATGGCGGCACGCCGCAGCGTATTACCTGGGAAGGTTCACAAAACCAGGACGCTGACGTGAGCGCTGATGGTAAAACTATGGTAATGGTAAGCTCGGCCGGTGGTCAGCAGCACATTGCCAAACAAGATCTGGAAGCGGGTGGTGTGCAGGTTCTGTCATCAACGTTTTTAGATGAAACGCCAAGTCTGGCACCTAACGGCACTATGGTAATCTACAGCTCTTCTCAGGGGATGGGATCCGTGCTGAATCTGGTTTCTACAGATGGGCGTTTCAAAGCGCGTCTTCCGGCAACTGATGGACAGGTAAAATCGCCTGCCTGGTCGCCGTATCTGTGATAATAAATAATTGATTATTAAAGGAATCAAAGAAATGCAACTGAACAAAGTGCTGAAAGGGCTGTTGATCGCTCTGCCGGTTATGGCAATCGCGGCGTGTTCTTCTAACAAGAACGCCAGCAACGACCAGAGCGGTGAAGGCATGCTGGGTGCCGGCACTGGTATGGACGGTAACGCTAACGGCGGCAACATGTCTTCCGAAGAGCAGGCTCGTCTGCAGATGCAACAGCTGCAGCAGAACAATATCGTTTACTTCGATCTGGACAAATACGATATCCGTTCTGACTTCGCTGCAATGCTGGACGCGCACGCTAACTTCCTGCGTAGCAACCCGTCTTACAAAGTGACCGTAGAAGGTCATGCGGATGAGCGCGGTACGCCGGAATACAACATCGCTCTGGGTGAGCGTCGTGCTAACGCCGTTAAGATGTATCTGCAGGGCAAAGGTGTTTCTGCTGACCAGATCTCCATCGTTTCTTACGGTAAAGAAAAACCTGCAGTACTGGGCCACGACGAAGCGGCTTACGCCAAAAACCGTCGCGCCGTACTGGTTTACTAAGAGAATTGCATGAGCAGTAACTTCAGACATCATCTATTGAGTCTGTCGTTACTGGTTGGCATAGCGGCCCCCTGGGCCGCTTTTGCTCAGGCGCCAATCAGTAGTGTCGGCTCAGGCTCGGTCGAAGACCGCGTCACTCAACTCGAGCGTATTTCCAATGCGCACAGCCAGCTTTTAACCCAACTCCAGCAACAACTCTCCGATAATCAGTCCGATATTGATTCCCTGCGCGGTCAAATTCAGGAAAGCCAGTATCAGTTGAATCAGGTTGTGGAGCGCCAGAAGCAGATCCTGCTGCAGATCGACGGTCTGAGCAGCGGTGGCGGCGCAGCGGGAGCGCAAACCCAGACGTCAGCGGGCGATCAGGGCGCTGCGGCTAGCGGGACGGCGCCAGCGGCCTCGTCAGGCGCCCCGGCGCAGACCGGTGATGCCAATACCGATTACAACGCGGCTATCGCGCTGGTGAAGGATCCCTCTCGCCAGGACGATGCGATGGCGGCTTTCCAGAACTTCGTCAAAAAGTACCCCGATTCAACGTATCAGCCGAACGCCAACTACTGGCTCGGTCAGCTGAATTACAACAAGGGTAAAAAGGACGATGCGGCGTACTATTTCGCTTCCGTGGTGAAAAACTACCCTAAATCCCCGAAGGCGCCCGACGCGATGTTTAAAGTCGGCGTGATCATGCAGGACAAAGGCGATACCGCAAAAGCGAAGGCGGTTTACCAGCAGGTGGTCAGTAAATTTCCTGGCACCGACGGGGCCAAACAAGCGCAAAAACGCCTTAACGCACTCGGATGATTATGGCATGACCAGAAATCGCATCATTTCTGGTCTTGTCGCATGAATCCTAAGCAGTTAAGCAATCTTTATCTAAATTGTTGTTGCGCTGAATTCTGAAATCAGTAATATATGCCGCCGTTGCCAAGGGATATCGAACAAGCCCAAAGCGGCGAAAATAGTGGGTCGTTAGCTCAGTTGGTAGAGCAGTTGACTTTTAATCAATTGGTCGCAGGTTCGAATCCTGCACGACCCACCAATCGTTCTGGTGGAACGCGATAGTAAAACGTGAAGGATAACGTTGCGTCAGCAACGGCCCGTAGGGCGAGGCGAAGCCGAGTCATCCTGCACGACCCACCGTTAAAAGATGTATCCAGCGCAGTATCGGGTGATTAGCTCAGCTGGGAGAGCACCTCCCTTACAAGGAGGGGGTCGGCGGTTCGATCCCGTCATCACCCACCAC
>NZ_CAXSXW010000011.1:0-198379 GCF_964241505.1 Klebsiella sp. Q11 | reverse complement strand
GTAATAAACGATATTTTAAAAATATTTCTAGTTTTTATAATATCATATGCATTTACTATGTTCATAAAAAAAATCAAATACTTTAAATTACTGGTAGGGGCTTAATTATGTATGATCATAACTTAAAAAAAGAAATTATTATTCTGCATGATACTGATGGGCGGCCCTATTACAAAGCGCTTGAGATGAGTAACAAATATAACGTTATTTATTATGAGTCATCTGTATTTAGATTATTTCTACGTGAGTTGTACAAATTTAAAAAAGCTGATGTAAAAAAATTACTTAGAAATTTTATTTTCAGATGTAAAGTTCCGTGGATGAAAAATAAAATTATCATTTTTGGTATGGCGCCTTATGATTTTCGTATTTCATATTATGCTTTGCTTTGTAATAAAAACCATGTTATCGAGCATACTTCTTGGCCCTACTGGGGGCAAAGATATGTTCCTAGAACTTATGGTATATTAACGAATTTATCAAAAAAAGTATGGAGGAAAGTTTTAAGTTCCGACAATATCAATATTGTCTGTGTCAGCGAATCTGCATTTAAAACTATAAATCTTTTTAGAAATGTTAATGAACATTCTACTGTAATACCTCATGTAATCGATACACCAGTGTTGGAAAATGTACCCGCCAGAAAAGAAAAAACTTTAATTTTTATCGGGAAATTAATACCGGAAAAGGGTATCGACAAAATCATATCGTTTGCTGAAGAACATCCTGATTATATGGTGACCATCATTGGCGATGGCCCTTTAAAAAATAAGGTTTTGCAGGCTTCTATGAAATTTTCAAATTTGGAGTACTTAGGATTTATCAAAAATCGACAGCAAATATATCATCATTTACTTGAATCAACTTTCTTTTATTTGCCTTCAATTAGAACTAAACGCTGGGAAGAATTGTTTGGTATATCTATAATTGAGGCGATGAGCTGTGGATGCATATGTTTTTGCAGCGATCATGTAGGGCCAAGACAAATTATTAATGACAAAATAAATGGATTTGTTTTGGATGAAAACCATACATCGCAAGATATCATTGATATTATCAATAACAGCGATCTTGAGAAAATTAGTAAAAATGCCATCATGGAAGTGCAAAAGTATAATCTAGAGACTGTTCAAGGACTATGGGATAATCTCATTGAGAGCGTGATCTCAGAAAGGGGTATCAAATGAAATTAATTCAGTTTACTAGAATATTAGATCAATCCTCAGGAATTGGTCGAGTAGCCAGCGAACTAAATAATAAATTAACTGATAATGGGCACGAGGTCATCAATTACTGTATATATAAAAACGAAGAACAGAGATTCGATAGCAGTAAAGTGTTTGTTATACCTTTTATATATATTTTTGAAAAATATCTAGGCAAATGGATAGGTAAAGCGATTTCAGTATTCCTGTTTGATGTATTAGTTACCTTTATATCGTTATTCCATAGAAATAACGTTAAGCTATATAACGGCTGTGGTTATAACAACGGAATACAAGTTGGCCATTCTTGCCATCTTCAGGCTCTTAAGACTAAGGTTAAAAATGGTTCCTATAGTTGGATAATAAATCCGTTACATTATGTATGTATTTTAAGAGAATTTTTTGTTTTCAAAATACTAAATAGACAATTCTTAGTAGCCATATCACAACAGGTTAAACATGAATATATAAATAATTACTCTTTTCCTGCAGAGCGTATTAAAGTTATACCAAATGGTGTGGATATTTCCAAATTTAAACCTGATCAGAGCAATAAGAATTTAAAACAGAGGCTCGGAGTCCCATTTGATAAAGAAATATTTATTTTTGTTGGGAATGAGTTTCAAAGGAAAGGACTTAAAGTTATACTAGAAGGACTAGCATATTGCAATAAAGAAAACCTTTCCATGATGACGCTGCTTATCATTAGCAGGGATAATCCAGATGAATACATTAAGCAAGCTAAGCAACTTGGTATTTATGAATACTGTAATTTTTTAGGAGAAATAAAAGATGTTAGTCCATATTTCAATGTTTCTGACTTTGCATTCTTAATGAGCGATTATGAGCCCTTTGGGTTGGTTGGAATAGAGGCTATGGCGTCAGGTAATATACTTCTGAGTACCGGGGTAGACGGCATTTCAGATTATCTTGTCGATAATATAAATGGGTACATTACTCTCCGAACGCCGGAAGATGTTAGCCGTATTGTTTCGCAATGTATTAATCTTGAAAGTGATGTGAAATGTAATATGCTGATGAATGCTTATACCACTGCCCAGTCTTATTCATGGGATAAAATTGCGCTGCAATACTCTGAAGTTTTGGAACAATATAAACAAGAGTATTGCAAATGATAAAGAAACTTTTCCTGCCGCTTTTCACTGGCGGTCTGATTGGCAAATTTGCAGGTGTTTTTAGAGAGTTACTAATGGCATGGTGTTTTGGCACAAGTGCAGAAACTTCATCATTTAGAATTACACAAACTGTCTTATTATCACCTATTAATTTATTCTCATCGGATATTATTTCTGGGGGTTTAATTCCTAAGTATCGTGCTTTATTGGATAATAATAATAATGCTGAAGCCAGAAGTCTATTTGGGGCTGTGCTGATCATTAATTTGGCATTGGCGCTTCTACTAACTTTATTTTTTTTGATATTTTCTAAGAACATCACTTCCTTCTTTTTAGAGTCGGGGGAAGGATATTTTGATATTCTCCATTCGTTTATATATGGCGCCGCATTCTCTATCATTCCTTATGTATATTCGAATATATGTTCATCGATTCTTGTTGTACATAAAGAATTATCTCCATTTTCTCACAGGGCGAGTATTCAGGCTGTAATTTTATCAATTGGTATTATTTTAAGTTTCTACTTGAAAAACTATATCTATTTCGTCTATGCTTTTCCATTAGCTTATGTATTTATGTCTATATGGATCAGTATAATACTTATTAGAATAAAAGTCATCCCGCTTTTTGAAGACGTTTTATTTACCATAGTTAATTTCTTTAAGAACGTAAAATATTTACTAT
This sequence comes from Klebsiella sp. Q11, assembly GCF_964241505.1. Taxonomy (NCBI): domain Bacteria; kingdom Pseudomonadati; phylum Pseudomonadota; class Gammaproteobacteria; order Enterobacterales; family Enterobacteriaceae; genus Klebsiella; species Klebsiella sp. Q11. The sequence continues at coordinate 195,354 of NZ_CAXSXW010000011.1, read as the reverse complement.
TAGTTCCTGCTTTATACCAAATTTATTGGGTAATTGAAAAACATGTAGGTAGTCAAATTTCATTGACTATGATTTCTACATACGAGTATGCAAAATTCTATACTGAAACTTTCATTAGCCTCATTAGCGTTCCGCTTGGGTATGCAATACTTGCATCAAGTCATGAGGAAACTATAAAGGCAAAAAAAACAATACTTTATTATAATTTATTTGTTTTATTTGTTTCTTATATTTTATTCTTTTTTGGTTGGTTTTTTATCAAATTAGTTTATCAACATGGTTCTTTCACGGCTAATGATACTATCGAGGTGTATGAACAATTAAAAATACTTTCTATAAGCCTTTTCTTTCAAGCTAACTTTTATTTAAATTTAAAAATCCTTGCAGTTAAAAGTCGCTATGCCATAATATTATTTTCTGTTTTTTGTTCAGTGGTGAGTGGAATATTATCATTGTTTTTCCTTCGTGATACATTAGGTGTTTATACGGTGGCAGTAAGTTTTTTGATTTTTAATTTTGTAGGGTCTCTTATATTGATTGTAATTGAGCGCGCTCTTGAGTTATATATGTTTTTAGTGCTTTTAAGTGTATTGGTTTTAGCAGGTCTTTTTTTTTGTAAATATGTTTGATATTAATTTTATATGCTCTGCTTTATTTATTCCTTATTTCAGATTTTACCATATTCCTTCTTTATATGAGACATTTGGAATGTGATGATAATTACGCTATTATATAACGATATTCTAAGCTAACCTAGTGTATAACTTAATGTTGTGAGATTGTTCGCAGCAATAACACCTGACAGGAGTATGTAATGTCCAAGCAACAGATCGGGGTTGTCGGTATGGCAGTGATGGGGCGTAACCTTGCGCTCAACATCGAGAGCCGTGGTTATACCGTCTCCGTTTTCAACCGCTCCCGTGAAAAGACCGAAGAAGTGATTGCCGAGAATCCAGGCAAGAAACTGGTCCCTCATTATACTGTACAAGAGTTTGTTGAATCACTCGAGACTCCGCGCCGTATCCTGTTAATGGTGAAGGCGGGTGCAGGCACTGACAGTGCCATCGACTCTCTGAAGCCTTACCTGGATAAGGGTGACATCATCATTGATGGTGGTAACACCTTCTTCCAGGATACTATTCGTCGTAATCGCGAACTTTCTGCAGAAGGCTTTAACTTCATTGGCACCGGTGTGTCCGGCGGTGAAGAAGGGGCTCTTAAAGGTCCTTCGATCATGCCTGGTGGTCAGAAAGAAGCTTATGAGCTGGTTGCGCCAATTCTCAAGCAGATTGCCGCAGTTGCAGAAGACGGTGAGCCGTGCGTAACCTATATCGGTGCGGATGGTGCTGGTCATTATGTCAAAATGGTTCACAACGGTATTGAATACGGCGATATGCAGCTGATTGCTGAAGCCTACGCTTTACTGAAAGGTGGCCTGGCGCTTTCTAATGAAGAGCTTGCGCAAACTTTCACTGAATGGAATGAAGGTGAGCTGAGCAGCTATCTGATTGACATCACCAAAGACATCTTCACCAAAAAGGATGAAGAGGGTAAATACCTGGTTGACGTGATCCTTGATGAAGCAGCAAACAAAGGTACCGGTAAATGGACCAGCCAGAGTTCTCTGGATCTGGGCGAACCGCTATCGCTTATCACTGAGTCAGTCTTTGCTCGCTATATCTCCTCCCTGAAAGACCAGCGTGTTGCTGCTTCTAAAGTTCTTACCGGGCCGCAAGCGAAGACTGCTGGTGATAAAGCAGAGTTCATTGAGAAAGTTCGTCGCGCTCTCTATCTGGGCAAAATCGTCTCTTACGCTCAAGGTTTCTCCCAGCTCCGTGCTGCGTCTGATGAATACCACTGGGATCTGAACTACGGCGAGATTGCTAAAATCTTCCGTGCAGGCTGCATCATCCGTGCTCAGTTCCTGCAAAAGATCACTGATGCCTATGAGCAGAATGCGGGCATTGCCAACCTGCTGCTGGCGCCTTACTTCAAGCAGATCGCCGATGATTATCAGCAAGCGCTGCGCGATGTGGTTGCTTACGCAGTGCAGAATGGTATTCCGGTTCCAACCTTCTCTGCGGCTATTGCTTACTACGATAGCTATCGTTCCGCTGTTCTGCCTGCTAACCTGATTCAGGCTCAGCGTGACTACTTTGGTGCACATACCTATAAGCGTACCGATAAAGAAGGAGTGTTCCACACCGAGTGGATGGATTAACTAGCTGACAAACAACCTGGCAAAAGCCAGGTTGTTTTTTAATTCAAAAATATCAAATAGTATTTAATTTTTTTGATTGTATATAATAAGGTTATTCCTTTCTTGTCTATGTGGTATTTCTCTATTTGCACTTTTAATTGAACTTGCAAATAAAGAAGTTATTACTTCCATCACGTCACATTTAATATTTCATATTTATTAAGGATTATATCATGTTACTTCCTGTGATTATGGCGGGTGGCACCGGTAGCCGCCTGTGGCCGATGTCCCGTGAACTCTACCCCAAACAGTTTCTCCGACTGTACGGGCAGAACTCCATGTTGCAGGAAACCATCTCGCGCCTCTCCGGTCTGGATACCCATGAGCCTATGGTTATCTGCAATGAAGAGCACCGCTTCCTGGTGGCTGAACAGCTAAGACAGCTCAACAAGCTGTCGAAGAATATCATTCTTGAGCCGGTGGGCCGCAACACGGCACCGGCCATCGCCCTCGCGGCACTGCAGGCCACGCAGAATGGCGATGACCCGCTGATGCTTGTCCTGGCAGCGGACCACATTATCAATAATCAGCAGGTCTTCCACGACGCCATCCGCGTTGCTGAGCAGTATGCGCATGCTGACCATCTGGTCACCTTCGGTATCGTTCCGAACACCCCGGAAACCGGCTACGGCTATATCCAGCGCGGCGATTCGCTGGGGGAAGGGGAGCATGCGCCTTATCAGGTCGCCCGCTTTGTCGAGAAGCCTGACCTGGATCGTGCGCAGGCCTATCTGGCCTCCGGGGAATATTACTGGAACAGCGGTATGTTTATGTTCCGGGCGAAAAAGTATCTCTCCGAGCTGGCAAAGTTCCGCCCGGATATTCTCGAAGTCTGCACGGCTGCGGTCAATGCGGCCGATAGCGGCAGCGACTTTATCAGCATCCCGCATGAGGTGTTCAGCACCTGTCCCGACGAATCCGTTGACTATGCGGTAATGGAAAAGACCGCCGATGCGGTGGTGGTGGGGCTGGACGCGGACTGGAGCGACGTCGGCTCATGGTCAGCCCTGTGGGATGTCAGCCCCAAAGATGAGCTTGGCAACGTGCTGAACGGCGATGCCTGGGTGCACAACAGCCAGAACTGCTACATCAACAGCGATGAAAAGTTGGTGGCGGCTATCGGCGTTGAGGACTTGGTGATCGTTAGTACCAAGGATGCGGTGCTGGTGATGAATAAAAACCGCGCCCAGGACGTGAAAAAGGTCGTGGAGTACCTGAAGGCCAACCAGCGCAGCGAATATAAACGACACCGCGAAATCTACCGTCCGTGGGGCCGCAGCGACGTGGTGGTTCAGACTCCGCGCTTCAACGTTAACCGTATCACCGTCAAGCCGGGCGGGGCGTTCTCCATGCAGATGCACCACCACCGCGCCGAGCACTGGGTGATCCTCGCAGGCACTGGGCAGATAACGGTCAACGGTAAGCAGTTCCTGCTGACTGAAAATCAGTCTACCTTTATTCCCATTGGTGCCGAACACTGCCTGGAGAATCCTGGACGTATCCCACTGGAAGTGTTGGAGATCCAGTCCGGCTCCTATCTGGGCGAAGACGATATTATCCGTATTAAAGACCAGTATGGTCGTTGCTAATTTGTATTTAAGGATTAAATAGATGGCAAAATTAAACTGTTTTAAAGCTTACGATATCCGCGGCGAACTGGGCGAAGAATTAAACGAAGATATTGCCTACCGTATCGGACGTGCCTATGGCGAATTCTTGAAACCAAAAACGATCGTCGTGGGCGGTGATGTCCGTCTGACCAGCGAGTCCTTGAAGCTGGCGCTGGCCAACGGCCTGATGGATGCGGGCACTGACGTTCTGGACATTGGTCTGAGCGGAACCGAAGAGATTTACTTCGCCACATTCCACTTGGGCGTGGACGGCGGGATTGAGGTGACGGCCAGCCATAACCCGATGAACTATAATGGAATGAAGCTGGTGCGGGAGAATGCGAAACCCATCAGTGGCGACACCGGGCTGCGCGACATCCAGCGCCTGGCGGAAGAGAATCAGTTTGCGCCGGTGGACGCGTCCCGTCGCGGCACCCTACGTCAGATATCGGTGCTGCAGGAGTACGTGGACCACCTGATGGGCTACGTGAACCTGGCCAGCTTCACCCGTCCACTGAAGCTGGTGGTGAACTCCGGCAACGGCGCTGCCGGTCACGTGATTGATGAAGTGGAGAAACGTTTTGTGGCGGCAGGCGTGCCAGTGACCTTTATCAAGGTGCATCACCAGGCTGACGGCAATTTCCCGAATGGAATCCCGAACCCGCTGCTGCCGGAGTGCCGGCAGGACACCGCGGATGCGGTGCGCGAGCACGGCGCGGACATGGGGATCGCCTTTGACGGTGACTTCGACCGCTGCTTTATGTTTGATAACGATGCAGAATTTATCGAAGGCTATTATATTGTTGGCTTGCTGGCGGAAGCGTTCCTGCAGAAGCAGCCGGGCGCCCGGATTATTCACGACCCGCGCCTGACGTGGAATACGGTGGATATGGTGACCCGCAGCGGCGGCACACCGGTGATGTCGAAAACCGGGCATGCGTTTATTAAAGAGCGGATGCGTCAGGAAGATGCGATTTACGGCGGGGAAATGAGCGCACACCACTATTTCCGCGACTTCGCCTACTGCGACAGCGGGATGATCCCATGGTTGCTGGTGGCGGAGCTACTATGTCTGAAGAACAGCCCGCTCAAGGCGCTGGTGGCGGACCGGCAGGCGGCGTTCCCGGCGTCCGGGGAAATTAACCGCAAGCTGGAGAATGCGGCGGCGGCAATTGCGCGCATCCGTGAACGCTATGAACCGGATGCCGTGAACGTGGATACCACCGACGGCATCAGTATTGAATATCCGGAGTGGCGTTTTAACCTGCGCAGCTCGAATACCGAGCCGGTTGTGCGTCTTAACGTAGAGTCAAAAGGAGACGATGAATTAATGAAGGCTAAAACAGAAGAAATATTAGCTTTAATGAAATAGAAATTAATCTGCTAGAGCCATAGGATATGTGCGTGGAATGATGCATCACCTTATGGCTCTTTCTTGACTTCCCATCTTTCTGAGAGTAAAACCGCCACAAGTGTTGATTACCAGGGTGGCTAATATGCCGCCGTCCAGTTAACTGATTAAAGTGTGATCGAATGAAAATTACTATTTCCGGTACCGGTTATGTTGGTTTATCGAATGGCATCCTGATTGCGCAAAACCACGAAGTGGTGGCGCTGGATATCATTCAATCCAAAGTTGATATGATTAACCAAAAGATTTCTCCGATTGTCGATAAGGAGATCCAGGAATATCTGGCGGAAAAACCGTTGAATTTTCGCGCGACAACGGACAAGCATGATGCCTACCGTAATGCAGATTATGTCATTATCGCTACGCCGACTGACTACGATCCGAAAACGAACTACTTCAATACTTCGACTGTTGAAGCCGTTATTCGTGATGTCACCGAGATTAACCCAGACGCAGTAATGATTATTAAATCCACCATTCCCGTTGGCTTTACGCGTGATATTAAAGAGCGCCTGGGCATTGATAACGTCATTTTCTCTCCTGAGTTTCTGCGTGAAGGCCGCGCGCTTTACGACAACCTGCACCCGTCTCGTATCGTCATTGGCGAACGTTCAGAACGCGCGGAGCGTTTCGCTAATCTGCTGAAAGAAGGCGCGATTAAGAAGGATATCCCGACGCTGTTTACTGACTCCACCGAAGCTGAGGCGATTAAGTTATTCGCCAATACCTACCTGGCACTGCGCGTAGCCTACTTTAATGAACTGGACAGCTACGCTGAAAGCCAGGGTCTGAACAGTAAACAGATCATCGAAGGCGTGTGCCTCGATCCGCGAATCGGTAATCACTATAATAACCCCTCCTTTGGCTACGGCGGCTACTGCCTGCCGAAAGATACCAAGCAGCTGCTGGCAAACTACGAATCTGTCCCGAATAACATCATCGGTGCCATTGTAGATGCTAACCGCACGCGCAAAGATTTTATCGCTGACTCTATCCTGGCACGCAAACCTAAAGTTGTTGGTATCTATCGTCTGATCATGAAGAGTGGTTCCGATAACTTCCGCGCTTCTTCTATTCAGGGCATCATGAAGCGTATCAAGGCCAAAGGTATCCCGGTCATTATCTACGAACCGGTTATGCAGGAAGATGAGTTCTTTAATTCCCGCGTAGTTCGCGATTTCGACGCATTCAAAAAAGAAGCTGACGTAATTGTCTCAAACCGAATGGCTGAAGAGCTGTCGGATGTCGCTGACAAAGTGTATACCCGCGATTTGTTCGGTAGTGACTAAATCCCCCCTCTGGCCGGGAGAAAAGCTGTCGGCCAGAATTTTCCTTTCTCCTGAAGGGGTCAGCTATTCGCCTGACAAATCGTCTTACTTCTCATACCCGACCAACCCCCCTAAAAAACGTGACCTCGCTTAGATTCTTCAATCGATCATCTTGTCCCAACCATTGAGGTCGGATATGTTAAATTCACCTTGTGAAGAGCTACCGTCACTGTGATGTAGACGCTGGAGATAAGCGCCGGAAGGTAAAACAAAGCCTGCTTGCAGGCTTTTGTTGTTTCTGGAATCCGGGTTCTCAGGCGAGCTTCGTTACGACGGGCTAAGGCTCTGATTGAAATTTATACGGGTGATGGTACGGGATCTTTCAAGTGAAGGGCGCAGGCATAGAAAACACAAATCATTTACTGCCATTAGAATAGTAGAGGGATAGTACCAGTTTGATATAACTTTTTTAAATGGTATCCATTGCCAGCTGAAAGGCTATATGTATCCCCACCGCTGGCAGTGTTTATTCTTATATTATTATTTCCTATGCCTGTTTTATAATTATATTAAGTTTTCTTTTCACCACTTTCGTTTGTTAAAAGTCAGCTTGGTCTTTTTCTGATCTTTGATATAAGAAATCAGAAAATAGACTGAAACAATCAACAGGATGGCAGCAACTGCTAAGAAAATTATGTTTGCCATAATGCGTACCAGAATGAAAGGAATGTTATAAATCCATTTGCCTGCGAACTAATATCTCTGCAAAAGCATGCCTTTGCCTGCTTAACATATCCTGAATTTAAGAAAAATCCTATATGGCGTTTGTGGTTTTTTTACGGAAAGTGGAAAACCCTTTTCCGCGCCAGTAGTTTGAACAATAGCGCTGTAACCGACTTTTGCACCAGCTTGATTCGCTGGTCACAGTTTCCTTTGTACGCGAATGCTCTTCAGTGATTGTAGTGAAAGTGGCTTATACCAGAGTTTGTTAATGAATTTGTTTGTTTTGTGTTAACTTAGTGTTTCGTTATTGTGTGGGCCGCGGGCTTTGCGCTGAGATAGTTATAAACAGCGTGTTTTTACGAGCATCTGAATGGATAAGATTGCCGAATGACAATTCTCGATATTAAAAAGCCGCAGTAGTACCTCACTGCGGCTAAATACCTGCGCCATGCCGGGTTGATTAGACCTTGTAGTAGGCCTTATACCAGTCAACGAAGTTCTTCACTCCCTGCCTGACCGTCGTCTGCGGTCTGAATCCCACCGCATCATACAGCGGCTTGGTATCTGCGCTAGTTTCCAGTACATCGCCCGGCTGTATTGGCATCATATTTTTCTCCGCAATCATCCCCATAGCTTCCTCAAGCGCCGTGATGTAATCCATCAGCTCAACCGGTGAGCTATTACCGATGTTATACACCCGGTATGGCGCCGAGCTATCTGCCGGTGAACCCGTCTCAACGGTCCATTCCGGATTGGGCTGTGGGATAATATCCTGCATCCGAACAATCGCCTCAACGATATCGTCAATGTAGGTAAAATCGCGCTTCATCTTGCCATAGTTGTAGACATCGATGGGCTTTCCTTCCAGCATGGCTTTTGTGAACTTAAACAGCGCCATATCCGGACGTCCCCATGGGCCATAGACGGTAAAGAATCTGAGTCCAGTGGTCGGAATACCATAAAGGTGAGAGTAGGTATGCGCCATCAGCTCGTTTGCCTTCTTGGTGGCGGCATACAGCGAAACCGGATGATCAACCGAATCATCGGTAGAGAACGGCATTTTACGGTTAAGGCCATAGACCGAACTGGATGAGGCATAGAGCAAATGCTCAACATTATTGTGTCTACAGCCTTCGAGAATGTTCAGATAACCAATCAGGTTAGCATCGGCATAAGCGAACGGGTTTTCCAGGGAGTAGCGAACGCCAGCCTGAGCGGCAAGATGGATCACCCGGTTAAATTTCTCATTAGCAAAAAGTCGGGCAATACCCTCGCGATCCGCCAGATCGATTTTGTGAAAACTGAACAGGGGAGACTGCAGTAAATCCAGACGGGCCTGCTTAAGATTGACGTCATAATAGTCGTTCATGTTGTCGAGGCCGACAACTTCATGACCCGCCTCCAGAAGGCGCTTACAGGTATGAAAGCCGATGAATCCTGCGGCTCCAGTTACTAAAAATTTCATATTCATCCTCTGGGGTGACTGTATCCCGCTATATATTCCTCGATTTTACACTGGCTTGCTGCGTGGATCACCTGCTTTACCGTTGCTGATTATGTTCACGCCTTCAATGGCCAGGCGATGTCGTCCGTATCAAGGCGTTTGCATCGGAATTTTGAGATGGTGATGAGATTCATTATCGATGCTGGATGATTAGCAAGATAACAATTGCGTAAGGTCTTGTCATAAGCTCGCGATTTCGACTCGCTTTACGGTGCTTTAAGCGCTCGAAAGTTAACGTTGATAAAAATTGGTTTTATGTATGAATTTACAATTCTTTCACATCGATATGGGCTATTTATTTTTTATCCTTTAAAATCAGTTAGTTAGTTTTTGGGTTCTATTTGTTTTACATTATGTTTACGACATGAATCATTTGCAATATGAATTGATTGGCAACGTATTTTCATTTTTATTCCTATAGACCAGCGCTATAATGCGGCAACTCATTTGCATGACCATTGTGTTGTCAGTTTAATCAGCTATCCTGTGCGCAGTATTAAATATGGCACCAGACTGATTGTTGGCGTCATTTCGATCAATAGTGCGCACAGTTTGCGCTGATTCTCAGAAGATGGATGGGAAGATAACGGGAAGCACCCTGTTATGAGTTCAAAAAACAGGCTGGCCAAACGAGCTAATTGAGAAATTCCTGATGGATGGGGCTTAAGCAAACAGCGACAGTGTGGGCCTGCTAGAATCTTTTAAATTAGCACCCAGCGTCACGGGCGATAATCTTAGCCGACAGCCGCTACGAGAGCGTTTGACGTAAGAAAAGGGTGTGCCAGTTTAGTGCTGTCGCGAAAGGCAGCCGCTGGAGATGTTTACAGATAGGGTTGTTGAATCATTACGCAGTTTGGTTGCGACAGCCAAGGGCGGTAGCGTGGTTGAAAGCTATCTCGTAAGACTATGGGGAGGAGTATCTGACTGAAAAATAGCAGTTTTTACTGTACATTCAGAAACAGCATGTTAACTGGCCATCTCCACGCCAGCTTCTCACTTGTCTCTGCTTAGTATGGAAGAGCTACCATGGTCGGCTGCTGCCAATGAATTAGAGCGTACAGAAAATTTGGGAAAATCTTGCTTTAACCTATGTGCTTAAGATTTCAGGTTGTATGTCCAAAGACATGGTGTCTATCGGCAGTGTATCTGTCAGGGCGTTAGCGCTATCGCAGTGGATTTAGTTAGTCAGCGACAACTCGCAAATCTAAAGTGCATAACCCAATGCTTAAAATTTCGTAGAATAATTTATGAGTATAAAAATGAAGTATAATCTAGGGTATTTATTTGACCTGCTTGTTGTTATCACCAATAAAGATCTAAAAGTACGCTATAAGAGTAGTGTATTTGGTTATTTATGGTCGATTGCCAACCCCTTACTGTTTGCGATGATCTACTATTTTATTTTTAAATTGATCATGCGAGTCCAGATACCTAATTATACCCTTTTCTTAATAACGGGTCTCTTCCCCTGGCAGTGGTTTGCAAGCTCAGCGACGAATTCGCTTTTCTCATTTATTGCTAATGCGCAAATTATCAAAAAAACCGTATTTCCGCGTTCGGTTATTCCACTTAGTAATGTGATGATGGAAGGGTTGCACTTCTTATGCACTATCCCTGTCATTGTCGCTTTTCTTTTTGTGTACGGTATGCGTCCTTCGCTTTCATGGCTTTGGGGAATACCGCTCATTGCTATCGGTCAGGTGATCTTTACCTTTGGTGTATCAATTATTTTTTCTACTTTGAACCTATTTTTCAGAGACTTAGAAAGATTTGTTACTCTCGGTATTATGCTGATGTTTTACTGCACGCCCATTTTATACGCATCCGATATGATTCCGGCAAAATATAGCTGGGTTATTGACTATAACCCTCTCGCTAGTATGATTTTAAGCTGGCGTAACTTATTCATGGATGGTATTTTAAACTATGAGCATATTTCAGTGTTATATTTAACTGGTATTGTGCTGACAGTTATCGGATTAAGTATTTTTAATAAATTAAAATATCGATTTGCAGAGATCTTGTGATGGAACCAGTAATTGATTTTAATAATGTGACAAAAGAATATCCACTTTACCATCATATTGGCTCAGGTATTAAAGATTTAATATTTCATCCTAAAAGAGCATTTCAATTACTGAAGGGCCGTAAATATCTTGCTATTCAGGATGTCTCTTTTACGGTTGGCAAAGGAGAGGCTGTTGCGCTCATTGGGCGAAACGGCGCCGGCAAAAGCACCTCTTTAGGGTTGGTTGCTGGTGTTATCAAGCCAACGAAAGGGTCAGTCACAACTCGCGGGCGAGTGGCCTCAATGCTTGAGCTAGGTGGTGGTTTTCATCCAGAATTGACTGGCCGTGAGAACATTTTTCTTAATGCCACTCTTCTTGGATTACGTCGTAAAGAGGTTTTACAGCGAATGGATCGCATCATTGAATTTTCCGAATTAGGAGAATTTATTGATGAACCGATCCGCGTCTACTCTAGCGGTATGCTAGCGAAGCTTGGCTTCTCGGTTATTAGTCAAGTTGAGCCTGATATTCTGATTATCGATGAAGTGCTTGCCGTCGGCGATATTTCATTTCAGGCCAAATGTATCAAGACGATTAAAGAGTTCAAAAATCGTGGTGTGACAATACTGTTCGTTAGTCACAACATGAGTGATGTGGAAAAAATATGCGATCGGGTTGTCTGGATCGAAAATCACCGCCTCCGGGAAATCGGTTCTGCTGAAAGAATCATCGAACTTTATAAACAAGCAATGGCCTAAATCTGGTAATTAAATGAATAGTATTAAGATCTATACCTGTCATCATAAGCCGAGCGCATTCCTTAATGCATCTATTATCAAACCATTGCATGTAGGTAAAGCCAACTCCTATAATGATATCGGCTGTATTGGCGATGATACGGGAGATAATATTTCGTTTAAAAACCCTTTCTACTGTGAGTTAACAGCACATTATTGGGTTTGGAAAAATGAGACTCTTTCTGATTATGTCGGTTTTATGCATTATCGCCGGCACCTCAATTTTTCCTCACAGCAGAGCTTTGCGGAAGATAACTGGGGCGTAGTGAATTCTCCGGTTATCGATACAGAGTATGAAAACCAGTTTGGTTTAACCGACACGGCAATACAAGATTGTCTTTCAGGTTTTGACCTGCTGTTACCGAAGAAGTGGTCAGTAACCTCTGCTGGCAGTAAAAACAACCTCGATCATTATGAGAAAGGTGAGTTTTTACACATCAAGGATTATCTGACTGCCCTGGACGTTGTCGAAGAGCTTTATCCGGATTATAAAGCGGCTATTCAGCAGTTTAACAATGCAACAGATGGCTATTATACGAACATGTTTGTGATGCACAAAGATATGTTCGTGGATTATTCTGAATGGCTGTTCGCGATTTTGACTCATCTTGAAAGTCGCATCTCGATGAATAATTATAACGCTCAGGAAAAGCGTGTTATCGGCCATATCGCAGAGCGTCTGTTTAATATTTACATTATTAAACAGCAGCAAGACCGTGCCCTGAAAGTTAAGGAGCTACAGCGCACTTTCGTGATGAATGAGACCTTCAACGGCAAGCTGATGCCGGTCTTTTCAGACGCTGCGCCAATAGTCATCAGTTTTGATGATAACTACGCCATCAGCGGCGGGGCTTTAATCAACTCTATCGTTCGCCATTCTGATAAAAATACCCATTACGATATCGTTGTGCTGGAAAACAAGGTTAGCAATCTTAACAAGCAGCGCTTAACCAAGCTGGTCTCAGCCCATGCAAACTTTTCACTTCGATTTTTTGATGTAAATGCCTTTACCGAATTGAATGGTGTACATACCCGAGCGCACTTTAGCGCATCAACCTATGCTCGCTTGTTCATTCCGCAGCTTTTCCGTGAATATGAGAAGGTTATTTTTATCGATTCCGATACTGTGGTGAAGGCCGATCTGGCGGCTTTGCTTAATGTCGAACTTGGCACTAACCTTGTTGCCGCCGTTAAAGATATCGTGATGGAAGGCTTCGTCAAGTTTGGCGCGATGTCGGAGTCTGCTGATGGCGTAATGCCGGCCGGCGAGTATCTGCAAAAAACGCTTAAAATGACCAATCCTGACGAGTATTTCCAGGCGGGGATTATCGTTTTCAACGTCGCGCAAATGGTGCAGGAAGATACCTTCTCCGAGCTGATTAAAACCCTTAAAGAGAAAAAGTACTGGTTCCTTGATCAGGACATCATGAACAAAGTTTTCTATGGCCGGGTTGAGTTTTTACCGCTGGAGTGGAATGTCTATCATGGTAATGGCAATACCGATGACTTTTTCCCCAATCTCCAGTTCGCAACATACATGCGCTTTTTAGAAGCCAGAATGAACCCGAATATGATTCACTATGCCGGGGAGAATAAACCGTGGAACACGGACAAGGTTGACTTTTATGACGATTTCCTGGAAAACGTCATCAATACGCCATGGGAAAAAGAAGCCTATTTCCGTCAGCTATCTCTGATTAATTCATCAAATCCTGCTCATACTGCAGGGCAAACGCCTGTTCTGCTTCAGACCAGGATAAAAAAAGCGTTGATGCCTTTCCTTAATAAATATGCTCCTGTCGGTTCACCGAGGCGAAATACGATAACAAAATACTACTATAAAGTTAGACGCTCAATTCTTGGTTAAGGCTGCTGGAATAATATTATGAACAGTAAAAATATTTTAATTGTCGGCGCTGGTTTTTCTGGTGCGGTTATCGCACGCCAGCTTGCTGAGCAAGGTCATCGTATCAGAATTATCGATCAGCGGGACCACATTGGCGGTAACTCCTACGACGCACGGGATCCGCAAACTGACGTTATGGTCCACGTCTATGGTCCGCATATCTTTCATACCGATAATGAAACAGTGTGGAACTATGTGACTCAGCACGCTGAAATGATGCCGTATGTGAACCGCGTCAAAGCAACCGTTAATGGGCAAGTGTTCTCTCTGCCGATCAACCTGCATACCATTAACCAGTTTTTTGCCAAAACCTGTTCGCCAGATGAGGCCCGGGCGCTTATTGCAGAAAAAGGGGACAGTTCGATCCAGGAACCGAAGACCTTTGAAGAACAGGCTCTGCGTTTTATCGGCAACGAGCTCTATGAGGCGTTCTTCAAAGGCTATACCATCAAGCAGTGGGGGATGGAGCCATCACAGCTTCCTGCGTCGATTCTTAAGCGTCTGCCGGTTCGTTTTAACTACGATGATAATTACTTTAACCACAGATTTCAGGGCATGCCGAAACTGGGTTATACGAAAATGATTGAGTCAATTGCCAATCATGAAAATATCACTATCGAACTTCAGCAATCGTTTAACGCTGAAGAGAGAGAAAAGTACGATCATGTGTTCTATAGCGGGCCGCTGGATGCCTTCTATTCCTATCAATATGGCCGCCTGGGCTATCGTACTTTGGATTTTGAAAAATTCACCTGGCAGGGCGATTATCAGGGCTGCGCGGTGATGAACTACTGCTCACTGGATGTTCCTTACACCCGTATCACTGAACATAAGTACTTTTCGCCCTGGGAAACCCATGAAGGGTCGGTATGCTATAAGGAATACAGCCGCGAGTGTGGAGAAAAAGATATTCCTTATTATCCGATTCGTCAGATGGGGGAGATGGCTTTACTCGATAAGTATTTGTCCCTTGCGGAAAGTGAAAAGAACATTACTTTTGTTGGCCGTCTTGGAACCTATCGATACCTGGATATGGATGTGACTATCGCAGAAGCATTAAATACTGCCGAGAAGTACTTATCTTCCCTTGATAATCATGAAGCTATGCCAGTATTCACGGTTTCTGTGCGATGAATTGCTCTGCATTAATAGTCACTTATAATCGCTTAGAGAAGTTAAAAGTATCTATTGCCAACACTGTGAAATTAAATTTTACAGCGATAATGGTTGTCAATAACGGGTCCACGGATGGGACCCTGGAGTGGTTAGCCACCCTTAGCGACCCTCGGATAATTGTCCTCAATCTGCCTTCTAATACCGGTGGGGCGGGGGGCTTTAAGGCCGGAAGTCAATATTTATGCGACAATGTCGATACCGACTGGGTTTTCTTTTACGATGATGACGCCTGGCCCGAGAGCGATGCGCTGGAAAAATTTACCCAGCTGGATAAGGCTAATTGTCGGGTGTTCACCGCTTTGGTAAAAGATCTTCGGGGGCAACCTTGTTCGATGAACATCCCTTTTGCTAAAGTACCGTCATCGTTTATCGACACATTACGCTACATCAAAAATCCGGCTGAGTTTCTACCGTCGCTTTCCCGTTCGACCGCGGTGCAAACGGTATCCTTTGTCGGGATGATTATTCAGCGAGATTTGCTGCGAAAGAATATACACAATATTCACGATGAGTTATTTTTATATTTTGACGATCTTTACTTTGGCTATCAGTTAACACTCGATGGCGAAGAGATTTGTTATTCGCCTGAGGTTGTCTTCTCGCACGATGTGAGTATCCAGGGGAAGTCTATCTTTCCCGAATGGAAAGTTTATTACCTTTGTCGAAATCTTATTCTGGCGAAGAAAATTTTCCCGCGAGTTGCCATTTTTAGCCGTCTCTCAATCCTTTTGCGGTTGATTAAATATGTATCAATATTGCCATGGCAACGCAATAAATTGTTATATTTTAAATACTTGCGTCGTGGAATTATCCATGGTGTAAAAGGAATCAGCGGTAAGAACCATTAAGTGGATATAGCAATGAAAAAACTGTGTTATTTCATAAATTCGGATTGGTATTTTGATTTGCACTGGATAGATCGTGCAATCGCCGCCCGAGATGCTGGTTATGAGATTCACATCATCAGTCATTTTGTCGATGGTAAAGTGCTGAATAAATTTAAAACATTTGGTTTTAAGTGTCATAACGTTCCACTTGATGCTCAATCATTTAATGCATTAACTTTCTTTCGGGCCTTTTTTGCGTCCCGAAGGATCATCAAAGAGATTAATCCCGACCTTTTACACTGTATTACAATTAAGCCATGTCTGATCGGTGGGCTTATTTCGAAGGCAAATAATCGCCCGGTCATCGTGAGTTTTGTCGGCCTCGGGCGTGTATTTTCTTGTGATACGGGCTTGCTTAAGCTATTGCGCAATATCACTATCATGGCATATAAGTATATTGCCAGTAATAAGCGCAGTATATTTATGTTCGAACATGATAAAGATCGTAAAAAACTCGCGGGTTTTGTTGGCATTGACTACCAGCAGACTATTGTCATCGATGGCGCAGGTATCAACCCGGATATCTATAAATATTCACTGGAGCAGGAACGTGATGTTCCGGTCGTGCTGTTTGCCAGCAGAATGCTGTGGAGCAAGGGGCTCGGGGATTTAATCGAAGCCAAGAAAATTCTCGAATCCAGAAATATTCATTTTACGCTAAACGTTGCTGGAATACTTGTTGAAAACGATAAGGATGCCATTTCCCTTGCCGTCATTCAGCAATGGCATAAAGAAGGGCTGATTAACTGGTTAGGTCACAGTTCTAACGTCTGCGACTTGATCGAGGAATCGAACATCGTGGCCCTGCCTTCGATCTATTCCGAAGGCGTCCCGCGTATTTTGCTTGAGGCTTCCTCGGTTGGCCGGGCCTGCATTGCCTACGATGTTGGCGGCTGCGATAGCCTGATCATTAATAACGATAACGGCATTATCGTGAAAAGTAACTCTCCGCAGGAGCTGGCGGATAAGCTTGAATTCTTATTAGCCAACCCCAAAGCACGAGTTGAGATGGGTATCAAAGGACGGCAACGCGTTCAGGATAAGTTTTCTAGCGGTATGATCATTAGTAAGACTCTCAAGACTTATCATGATGTGGTTCAGGGATGATATAGCGCAAGAGATTACAGCTTCATGTAAATCAAACACCTCCGAAGCGTTACATTTATTCAATGTAACTGCTCTGCAAACGCATTATTTACGTTTAATGATTGCGTGCCTCTTATTTTGAAGGTGATTGAATGTCTGATGAATCAAGTAACGTTGTTGTTTCCGTTATCATCCCCGTTCATAATGCCGCGGAGTATATTTCCGAAACGCTTAATACGGTATTAGCCCAGTCTTTAAAAGACATTGAGATTATCATTGTTAACGATAATTCAACCGATAATACTCTGGGCATTGTCGCTACAATAGCCGATGAGGACTCACGAGTCCGGATTATCACCAACCCCAGCAACGTCGGCGGGGGGGAATCACGAAATATCGGCTTACGTATAGCGACCGGCGAATACATCATTTTCCTCGATGATGATGATTATGCCGATAAAGAGATGTTAAAGAGAATGTCCGACCGGGCTACGGCCCTGCAAACGGATGTTGTTATCTGCCGATGCCAGTCAATCGATCTGCAAACCAATACTCATTCTCCCATGCCTATGTCCGCGCGTGAGGATTTACTACCTGAAAAAGAGGTCTTCTCTTCACAGGAAATTGCTGACGATTTTTTCCGCGCCTTTATATGGTGGCCGTGGGATAAGCTCTTCAGACGCGAAGCTATTCTGGCATTGGGTCTGGAGTTTCAACCGCTGAGAACTACAAACGACCTGTACTTTGTGAGTAGTTTCATGCTGTTGGCAAACCGTATCTCGCTGTTGGATGAGATCTTAATCTCTCATACGATCAACCGCGCGAAGTCGCTTTCTTCCACCAGGGCAACCTCATGGCACTGCGCGCTGGAGGCATTGACTTCGCTACGTTCGTTTATGAAAGCGCATGATTTACTGGCGTCCAGAAGTCGTGATTTTAATAATTACGCCGTTGTTTTTCTGGAGTGGAACTTAAATACGATCTCGGGCCCTTCCTTTAACCTGCTCTTCAACGATGTGAAGTCGTTCATCTTATCTTTAGAAATCGAACGTGATGACTTTTATGATGACTTTATCAAAGCTGCGCATGGCCGGATCGTTAATCAGTCAGCGGAAGAGTATATTTTTTCTCTGAAAGACAGAGTGTTGCGCGAGCTTGAACATGCACATATGTTGAATTCAACGCTGCAGGAAGAAATCACTTCGCTTAAACAGTCGACTGTATCTCAGCGAAGTGAAATTGATGTCCTGAAGACGCAGGTTAACGATAAAACCACGATTATCCACGAGCTCGAACAGCGGAATACGCGTATAGAGGGCGAGTATCAAACTCAACAACAGAAATTGCTCAGCATCGAAAATGCTTACCAGGAGCTGACTCAGCGCTATACCGATTTGGTTTCATCTTTGTCATGGAAAATGACGAAACCATTTAGGATAGTCAAAGCGATAACCGCACGAAAAAAGTCATGACGACGATAAACAGGTGATATCAACCAGCGCGCTGGCGAGGGTTATATTGCAAGGGAGGCGTTATGCCGCCTCCCTTTGATGACTTACTTATGCCTGCTCCGCAGGTTTTCCACCACATCCGTCAAATTCAGCCCCTGATCCTGCAGCAGCACCAGCAGGTGATACATCAAATCCGACGCCTCATTCTTCAGCTCGAACTGGTCATGCACCGTCGCGGCCAGCGCGGTCTCAACGCCTTCTTCCCCCACCTTCTGCGCAATACGTTTGGTGCCGCTGGCGTACAGCTTCGCGGTATAGGAGCTCTCCGGATCGGCGTGTTTGCGTTCCGCCAGCAGCTGCTCCAGCTGATATAAGAACAGCCACTGATGGCCGGTTTCGCCAAAACAGCTTGAGGTGCCTTTATGGCAGGTTGGGCCAATCGGATTGACCAGCGCCAGCAGGGTATCGTTATCGCAATCCGGGGTGATGCTCACCACGTTAAGGAAATTGCCTGACGTTTCCCCCTTGGTCCACAGACGCTGTTTGGTCCGCGAATAAAAGGTCACTTTGCCGGTTTCTTCGGTTTTCGCCAGCGCATCCTGATTCATATAGCCCAGCATCAGCACTTCACCAGAAACGGCGTGCTGCACGATGACCGGCATCAGACCGTCGGTTTTTTGCCAATCCAGCTGTTCACTTAACATACCCTAATCTCCACGCCCTGTGCTGCCAGGTACGTTTTCAGTTCACCAATGTTGATAATTTGCTTGTGGAACACCGAGGCGGCCAGCGCGCCGTCGACGTTAGCGTCGCGGAAGGCTTCCAGGAAGTGTTCCATGGTGCCCGCGCCGCCGGATGCAATCAGCGGCACGCGGCACACGGCGCGCACCTTGCGTAACTGCTCCAGATCGTAGCCGTTACGCACGCCATCCTGATTCATCATATTGAGGACGATCTCGCCGGCTCCGCGCTTTTGCACTTCCTGCACCCAGTCCAGGGTTTCCCACTGCGTCACCCGCGTCCGACTTTCATCGCCGGTATACTGGTTGACGTGATACTTGCCGCTCGCGGCGTCAAACCAGGTATCAATGCCCACCACAATACACTGCACGCCGAACCGGTCGGCCAGGCGGGTAATCAGCGTGGGATCCGCGAGGGCAGGGGAGTTGATGGAGATTTTATCCGCGCCGAAGGAGAGGATTTGCGCCGCATCGTCCAGCGACTTAATACCGCCGGCGACGCAGAATGGAATGTCGATCACTTCCGCGACCCGCGACACCCAGCTTTTATCCACCACGCGGCCGTCGCTGGAGGCGGTGATATCGTAGAACACCAGCTCATCCGCGCCTTCGTCGGCATAGCGTTTAGCCAGCGGGACGATATCGCCGATGATTTCGTGATTACGGAACTGCACGCCTTTCACTACCTGGCCGTCGCGAACGTCAAGACAGGGGATTATCCGTTTTGCCAGCATTGAATGGCCTCCGTTACGTTGAATTTACCTTCCAGCAGCGCCCGGCCGACAATTACCCCGCGCACTCCGGTTCCGCGCAGCGCGGCGATATCATGCAGATCGCCAATGCCGCCGGAGGACTGAAACGCGACCTGCGGATAGCGGGCGCAGACTTCTTCATACAGTGAGACGTTAGACCCGGCCAGCGTCCCGTCGCGGGAAATATCGGTACACAGCACGTGCTGCAGGCCGACGGACTGATAGCTCTCCACCAGTTCTTCCAGGGTTACGCCGGAGTTCTCCTGCCAGCCGCTGACCGCCACCTGCTTGCGGCCTTCCGCGTCGATCCGTACGTCAAGCGCCAGCACCAGATGCTGCGGGCCAAAACGTGTAAACCAGCCTTTCACCACTTCCGGCGACTTCACCGCCGTCGAACCCACCACCACGCGCGCCACGCCCGCTTCAAGCAGGGCGGCCACGTCTTCTTCCGTCCGCACGCCGCCGCCAACCTGCACCGGCACATTGACGCCGGCAACCAGGGTTTTCAGCAGCGGGATTTGACGCTTAGCCGGATCTTTCGCCCCGGTCAGGTCGACCAGGTGCAGCACTTCGGCCCCTTGGGCGGCATAGGATTGCAGGCGCGGCAGCGGGTCGTTGCCGTAGTCGCGCTGCTGGCCGTAATCGCCCTGATGGAGACGGACGACCGTACCGTCAATTAAATCTAAAGCAGGAATGATCATCACATCTCCAGGAAGTTTTTCAGCAGCTGCGCCCCGGCGCTACCGGAGCGTTCAGGGTGGAACTGGACGCCAAAAAAGTTATCTTTCTGCACCGCCGCGGTGAAGGCCTCGCCGTAGCTGCACTGGGCGATGGTATTGACGTTGACCGGCATCGCGTAGCTGTGGACGAAGTAAAAATACGCCCCGTCTTCAATGCCGCGAAACAGACGATCGCCCGCTTTGGCATACACCTGGTTCCAGCCCATATGCGGCAGCGGCAGGCCGTGGTCGGTCATTTTCGGCACGTCCTGCTCGATAATGCCCAGCAGGTCGACGCCGTTGTTCTCTTCGCTGCGTTTTCCCAGCAGCTGCATGCCGAGGCAAATGCCCAGCACCGGCTGGGTACAGGCTTTAATCAGTTCGATTAACTCGCGCTCGCGCAGCTGGTCCATCGCCGCCTGCGCCGTCCCCACCCCCGGCAGAAACAGCTTATCGGCGCGCAGCACCACATCCGGGTCGCGGCTGACCTGCGGCTCATAGCCGTGGCGGCTCACCGCGGATTTCACCGAATTGAGGTTGGCGCAGCCGGTATCGAGGATCACCACGTTCATCAGAGTACCCCTTTCGAAGACGGCAGCGTGTCGCCCTGGACGCGAATCGCCTGGCGTAGCGTGCGGCCGAAGGCCTTAAACAGGCTCTCTACGCGGTGGTGGTCGTTTTTGCCCTTGGTTTTCAGGTGCAGAGTGACCGCCATGGTATAGGAGAGCGAGCGGAAGAAGTGTTCCACCATTTCGGTGCTCAGATCGCCAACGCGCTGATAGGTAAAGTCGGCTTTATATTCGAGGTGCGGGCGGCCGGAGATATCCAGCGCGCAGCGGGCCAGACATTCGTCCATCGGCAGCACAAAGCCGAAACGGCCAATGCCGCGCTTATCGCCGAGCGCCAGCTTCAGCGCTTCGCCGAGCGCCAGCCCGGTATCTTCCACGGTGTGGTGATCGTCGATATACAGATCGCCACCAACGTTAACCTCCAGACGGAAGCCGCCGTGGGTAGCGATTTGGTCCAGCATATGATCGAAGAAGCCGACGCCGGTGGAGATTTTGCTGCCGCCTTCGCGGTCCAGCCACACTTTCACATCCACCTGGGTCTCTTTGGTGATGCGCTCAACGTGGGCGTAGCGGTCGCGGCGGGTTAGCTGTTCGCAAATGGTAGGCCAGTCCAGCTTTTCGCGGTCATAGCGCAGGCCGGTAATGCCCATGTTATCCGCCAGCTGAATGTCGGTCGCACGGTCGCCAATCACGTAGCTGTGGGCGATGTCCATCACCCCTTGTTCCAGCCACGGCAGCACCAGCCTGGTTTTCGGCTTGCGGCAGTCGCAGTTATCCGCCGGGAGATGCGGGCAAATCAGCACTTCGTCAAAGTTGACGCCCTGGGAGGCGAATATTTGCATCATCAGGTTGTGCGGGCCGTCGAACTCGTCCTGCGGCAGGCTGGCGGTTCCCAACCCATCCTGGTTGGTGATCATCACCAGCTTGTACCCTTCCTGCTGCAGCTTGAGCAGGGCCGGGATCACCTGCGGCTCAAAGGCCAGCTTATCGAAGCGATCTACCTGAAAATCAACCGGTGGCTCGGAAATCAGCGTACCGTCACGGTCAATAAAGAGAAACTTCTGGGTCATACATTCTCCGCAGTCAAAGCGTCAATGACGCGCTGGCTCTCTGCACGGGTACCGATAGTGATACGCAAACAGCCGCTTAATGAAGGTTGTTTATTCTGGTCACGTAAGATAATGCCCTGATCCCACAAAGATTTAAACACCGCGCTGGAGGCGGTGATCCGCGCCAGAACGTAGTTGCTCTCGGAGTCGAACACCTCTTCAACGCAGGCGATGCCGCACAGCTGGCTCACCAGATAATCGCGTTCGGCGAGGATCTGCGCCACGCGCGCCCGCATGGCGGCAAGGCCTTCCGCGCTGAGCGCCTGGGCGGCGATATCGGCCACCGGCGTGGAGAGCGGATAAGGCGCGATAACCTTCATCAGCACGTTAATCACCTCGGCGTTGGCGAGGGTAAAACCGCAGCGCAGTCCGGCCAGGGCGAAGGCCTTGGAGAGGGTACGCAGAATCACCAGGTGCGGATACTCGTTCAGCCAGGCCGCCAGCGTGGCCTGCGGGCAGAATTCGATATAGGCTTCATCCGCGACCACGATGGCTTTACCGCGCGTCATCTCCAGCAGGGTGCGAAAATCTTTCGGGTTGATAATCTGCCCGGTCGGGTTATTCGGGCTGCAGACGAAAACCACTTTCACGCCGTCGAGATTAGCCGCGATGCCCGGCAGATCTAACTGCCAGTCGGCGCGCGTCGGCACCGTACGGCAGGTCACGCCGATAGTTTCGGCGCTGACGCTGTACATGCCGTAGGTCGGTGGGCAATAGAGCACCGCGTCCTGGCCCGGCTCGCAGAACGCGCGGATCAGCAGTTCAATGCCTTCGTCGGCGCCGCGACTGACCAGCACCTGCTCCGGCTTGACGCCCGCATACTGTGCGTAGCGTTCAATGACCGCTTTCGGCTGCGGTTCCGGGTAACGGTTCATCGTCTGCTCGGTCAGCTGGAACTCTACCGCGGTAGGGAATTCGTTGGCGTTCAGCCAGACGTCGCCTTTACCCCCCAGACGGCGAGCTGATTGATACGGCGTCAGCGCGCGGACGTTGGCGCGGGCTAAATCTTCAATGCTCATGCTTGCTCCTTAAGGGCTGCGACGCGCAGCGTAACGGCGTTTTTGTGGGCGTCCAGGCGCTCGGCGGCGGCCAGAATTTCAATCGTTGATGCGAGGGCGGCAAACCCGTCACGCGACAGCTCCTGCACGGTCATACGTTTCTGGAAATCCGCCAGGCCGAGGCTGGAGCAGGTCGCGGTGTAGCCGTAGGTCGGCAACACGTGGTTGGTGCCGGAGGCGTAATCGCCGGCGGATTCCGGCGACCAGTCGCCGAGGAATACCGAACCGGCGCTGGTGATACCGTCTACCAGCTCGCGGGCGTTACGGGTCTGAATAATCAGGTGCTCCGGGCCGTACTGGTTGGAAATCGCCACGCACTGGGCGATATCGCGCGCCACGATGATGCGGCTGGCGGAGAGCGCCCCGCGGGCGGTTTCCGCCCGGGACAGCGCGGCCAGCTGGCGCTCAACGGCTTGCGCGACGCGGGTGGCCATATCGCTATCCGGCGTCAGCAGGATCACCTGCGAATCCGGGCCGTGCTCGGCCTGGGAAAGCAGGTCGGACGCGACGAAATCCGGGGTGGCGCCGCTGTCGGCGATCACCAGCACTTCCGACGGTCCGGCGGGCATATCGATAGCCGCACCGTCAAGACGCTGGCTCACCTGGCGCTTGGCTTCGGTCACGAAGGCGTTGCCCGGGCCAAAGATTTTATCGACCTTCGCCACCGATTCGGTGCCGAACGCCAGGGCGGCAATCGCCTGCGCGCCGCCGACGTTAAAGATATTGCGCACGCCGCACAGCTGGGCGGCATAGAGGATTTCATCGGCAATCGGCGGCGGCGAACACAGCACCACCTGCTGGCAGCCCGCGATGCGCGCCGGCGTGGCGAGCATCAGCACCGTGGAGAACAGCGGCGCCGAGCCGCCGGGAATATATAAGCCGACGGAGGCGATAGGGCGGGTCACCTGCTGGCAGCGTACGCCCGGCAGGGTTTCCACATCGACGGCCTGCAGCCGCTGCGCGTTGTGGAAGGTTTCGATATTTTTGACCGCCACGGCCATCGCCTGCTTGAGCTCGTCGCTCAGGCGCGCGCCGGCGGCGGCAATCTCTTCATTGCTGACCTTCAGCGCCTTGACGTCGGTTTTATCGAACTTCGCGCCGTATTCGCGCAGGGCCGCATCGCCGTTGTCTTTAACGTTATTCAGGATCTCCGACACCGTCTTGCTGATGCTCTCGGAGGCGGAAATAGCCGGGCGCGTTAAGAGCTGTTGCTGTTGTTCTGCGCTACAGCCGTTCCAGTCGATAATTGTGTTGAAGCTCATGGTTGTTTCCCCTGTTTATCCCGTGACCGACCCGCCGGTTTACTCCATCATCTTCTCAATCGGCAGGACCAGAATGGAGCTGGCGCCCAGCGCTTTCAGTTTTTCCATGGTTTCCCAGAACAGGGTTTCGCTGCTCACCATGTGCATCGCCACGCGCTGCTTGTCACCCGCCAGCGGCAGAATGGTCGGGCGCTCGGCGCCGGGCAGCAGGGCGACCACTTCTTCCAGGCGCTCGGTCGGCGCGTGCATCATGATGTATTTTGATTCGCGGGCCTGAATCACCCCCTGAATACGGGTCAGCAGGCGGTCGATCAGCTGCTGTTTGCTATCGGCCATCTCGCCGTCGCGCTGGATCAGGCAGGCTTTGGAGCGGAACATCACTTCCACTTCGCGCAGGCCGTTCGCTTCGAGCGTCGCGCCGGTTGATACCAGGTCGCAAATCGCGTCGGCCAGACCGGCGCGCGGGGCCACTTCAACCGAGCCGTTCAGCAGGCAGGATTTGAACGAGATCCCTTTCTGGTCAAGGTAGCGCTTCAGCAGGTGCGGGTAGGAGGTGGCGATGCGTTTGCCGTTAAGCGCCGCCGGGCCGTCCCAGGGTTCATCCGCCGGGGTCGCCAGCGACAGGCGGCAGCCGCCGAAGTCGAGACGGCGCAGGGTGAAGTAGCGCGGGTCTTCGCCCTGAGCGCGGCGGCTCAGCAGCTCTTCCTCCAGCACGTTTTCGCCGATAATCCCCAAATCGACCACGCCGTCCATGATAAGGCCCGGAATATCGTCATCACGCACGCGCAGAATATCGATGGGCATATTTTCCGCCAGCGCGATCAGGCGCTGGGTGTGCAGATTCACTTTGATGCCGCAGCGGCTGAGTAATTCGCGTGAATCTTCGCTTAAACGCCCTGATTTCTGAATAGCTATGCGTAAACGGCTGTTGTCTAACATTCTTATTTTCCTCTGTAACCCTGTCTGAATCTGTCCGAATTCGGTCCAAAAAAAAGCCCCCGGAAGTGAATCTTCCGGGGGCTCTCTTTGCGTTCATGCACCACTGGAAGATCCAAACGTCTTCCAGCACACATCGCCTGAAAGACTAGTCAGGATGATGGTGATGATGGTGGTTTTTAAATTGAACGCTGTTCATAAAATTCTCTGTGAATGACTATGCATTTGATGCCTTTTAACCTAAACCACTTCACTCGCATAAAGCAAGGGCTTTTTTCTATCATTAATTGATTTCATATTGACCTAAGAAATTGTCAGCTGTCGCCGGCTGGCGTAGCCTTAAGTCAGCACAGCGAAAATTCAGGAGCAAGGGGATGAAAAAGGTCGCAATTGTAGGTTTAGGATGGCTGGGTATGCCGCTTGCGCTGTCGTTGATGTCGCGGGGATGGCAGGTGACCGGCAGTAAGACCACGCAGGATGGCGTCGAGGCGGCGCGGATGTGCGGCATCGACGGCTATCCGCTGCGTCTGGAGCCGCAGCTGGTCTGCGACACCGAAGATCTGGATGCCTTAATGAACGTTGACGCGCTGGTCATTACCTTACCGGCGCGGCGAACCGGACCGGGAGAGGACTTTTATCTTCAGGCGGTACAGGAGATCGTCGATACCGCGCTGGCGCATCACGTGCCGCGCATCATATTCACCAGCTCAACGTCGGTTTACGGCAACGCCAGCGGCACGCTGAAAGAGAACTCGCCCCGCAACCCGCAAACCGCCAGCGGGCGGGTGCTGAAAGAGCTGGAGGACTGGCTGCATAACCTTCCCGGCACCTCGGTGGACATTCTGCGCCTCGCCGGGCTGGTGGGGCCGTCCCGTCACCCGGGGCGCTTTTTTGCCGGAAAATCCGCGCCGGACGGCCAGCACGGCGTCAATCTGGTGCATCTTCAGGATGTGATTGCCGCGATCGAACTGTTACTGCAGGCTCCGAAAGGCGGGCGCATCTATAATATATGTGCGCCTAAGCATCCCGCGCGCGGCGTCTTTTATCCGCAGATGGCCCGCGAGCTTGGGCTTCCCGTCCCCGTATTCTCTGATAACCCGGAGAACGGTAGCGGTAAGATCGTAGATGGCAGCCGTATTTGCAACGAACTGGGGTTTGAGTACCAGTACCCCGACCCGCTGGTCATGCCGATGGAGTAATGCGCCAGCGGTGAATCGCGTACCGTAAGGGGGTAGCGATGAAACCACTGCTGGATGTGCTCGTCATTCTTGATGCCCTCGACAAAGAGGGCAGTTTTGCCGCCGCCTCGGCGAAGCTCTATAAAACGCCGTCGGCGCTGAGCTACACCATTCATAAGCTGGAAAGCGATCTCAATATTCAACTGCTTGACCGCAGCGGCCACCGGGCGCGCTTTACCCGTACCGGGCAGATGCTGCTGGAAAAGGGGCGCGACGTGCTGCACACCGCCCGCGAACTGGAAAAGCAGGCCGTCAGGCTGCATCAGGGCTGGGAAAATGCGCTGATACTCAACGTCGACGCCACCTTTCCGTTCCCGCTGCTGGCTCCCGCGATCTCGGCGTTTTATCACCAGCATCACGCCACCCGCCTTGAATTCCGCCGCGATACCCCGGGCGCAAACTGGCAGATGCTGATGGAAGGGCGGGCGGATCTTCTGCTCGGCGTGCTGGGCGACCCGCCGGCGCTCAGCGGCTGCGGCTCTGTTCTGCTGGGAGAGGTGGCGCAGGCGTTTGTTGTTGCGCCCCGGCATCCGCTTGCGCAGATTGCCGGCCCGCTGGGCTGGCGGACGTTGCGCCGTCATCGGGCGATTGTGGCCGACGGCGCGTGGCCGCAGATTGACGCTCAGGATAGCCTGGCGGTATTCGATCTTTCCGCCCGGCTGACGCTGCTGTGCGCCGGATTGGGATGGGGCTATTTGCCGCTATTTCAGGTACAGCCTTTCATCGCCCGCGGCGAGCTACAAATATTAAAAGCGACGGTGCCTGAACCGGTCAATCGCGCGTGGATAGGCTGGAATGAAGATATTTGCGGCCAGGCGGGCGAGTGGTGGCGAAAGGAGATATTAGCAAATAGTGCTATCCATCAGGTCTATAATACTAAAATCGTATGAATATTAATCTGTTAGAGAATCGCCGTAATTATTAAGCCTTGTAACATCTTGTCATCGTGCCAGTAGTTGTTGCAAAATACGCGTCCTGAAAATCAGAAACTGGCCGACGCTTTTTTAAAGTGTCGGTTATTTTTTTGGTTGAAAGACACATCATTCAATACCAAGAGGCCGGGCTTCGTACCGGATAGATATTTACTAAAAACCGACAGTGGTTGTCGCTGAGGAATACAAAGAAATGGGGCAATTTTTTGCTTACGCGCTGGCGTTCACCGTAAAAGGGGATAACTATGTCGCATAACGCTACTCCAAAAACCTCTCGCGTGGAATTACGTAAAACGCTTACGTTAATTCCGGTTGTCATGATGGGCCTGGCCTATATGCAGCCGATGACGCTGTTCGATACGTTTGGTATCGTCTCTGGATTGACTGATGGTCACGTTGCGACGGCTTACGCCTTCGCGCTGATCGCCATTCTTTTCACGGCGCTGAGCTACGGTAAACTGGTTCGCCGTTTCCCGTCGGCGGGTTCCGCTTATACCTACGCGCAGAAATCCATTAGCCCGGCCGTTGGCTTTATGGTGGGCTGGTCATCGCTGCTGGACTACCTGTTCATGCCGATGATCAACATTCTGCTGGCCAAAATTTACTTTGAAGCGCTGGTGCCTTCTATTCCATCGTGGATCTTCGTTGTCGCGCTGGTGGCCTTTATGACCATCTCCAACCTGCGCAGCATCAAGACCGTGGCGAACTTCAATACCCTGATCGTTATCCTGCAGATGGGCATCGTGGCGGTGATTGTTGGCCTGATTATCTACGGCGTTATGCACGGCGAAGGCGCGGGCACGCTGACCAGCACCCGTCCGTTCTGGTCTGAAGGCGCGCACGTGGTGCCGATGATTACCGGCGCGACCATCCTGTGCTTCTCGTTCCTCGGCTTCGACGGCATCTCTTCGCTGTCTGAAGAGACCAAAGACGCAGAGCGCGTGATCCCGAAGGCTATCTTCCTGACCGCGCTGATTGGCGGCCTGATCTTTATCGGCGCTTCCTACTTCCTGCAGCTGTACTTCCCGGATATCTCGCGCTTTAAGGATCCGGACGCATCGCAGCCTGAAATCATGCTGTACGTGGCGGGCAAAACCTTCCAGTGGGGCGTGCTGATTTTCTCCAGCGTCACCGTACTGGCGTCCGGCATGGCCGCGCACGCGGGCGTTTCCCGTCTGATGTACGTGATGGGCCGCGACGGCGTGTTCCCGACGCGTTTCTTCGGCTACGTGCATCCGAAATGGCGTACTCCGGCGTGGAACGTGCTGCTGGTTGGCGCGATTGCGCTGCTGGCGATTAAATTCGACCTCGTCACGGCGACAGCGTTGATTAACTTCGGCGCGCTGGTGGCGTTCACCTTCGTTAATCTGTCGGTGATCTCCCAGTTCTGGATCCGTGAAAAGCGCAACAAAACGCTGAAAGACCACTTCAACTATCTGATTCTGCCGGTGTGCGGCGCGCTGACCGTCGGCGCACTGTGGATTAACCTCGAAGAGAGCTCCATGGTTCTCGGCCTGATCTGGGGCGGTATTGGTCTGGTCTACCTGGCCTGCGTGACCAAAAGCTTCCGCAACCCGGTACCGCAGTACGAAGACGTCGCGTAATCACGTTTGATGATGTGAAAAGCCGGAGGGAAACCTCCGGCTTTTTTGTTTGCAGTCTCCCTTCGGGAAACGGCTACTCAAAACAGGCGCTGCGTTCCCAGCACTCGTCGCAGCTTGGCGAACGGCAGATAACTTCTCCCTGCTGCAGCAAACAGCGCTGACGATAAAAGAACTTTTTCCAGCGCATATTGTGTTCGTTCATCACCACCAGCTGCGGAAAGCAGTCGCTCATCAGCAGGCGTAATTCGGCGCGCGACGCCAGACCAAGATCCTGCCAGAGATGGTTAAACGCCAGCGAAACCTCGGCGATAATCTGCGCCATCGGCCCGGCATCCTGCTGCATCCAGCCCGCCAGCCACGCGCCCAACTGCTGGCGCTCCTCTTCGCGGGTGGCGTTGAGCTCCGCCATCAGGCGGCGGCGGGTGAGCGTCTCGCCGTCGAGCGGCGTTTCAGCCTCGCCCAACCGCCGGCGCAGCGCCTGCCAGTCGCGCGGGCTAAGACCCATGCGCAGAGGAAAGCTGCCTTGACCCGCGTGATACAGCAGCCATAAGCGCCGCAACCAGTCGAGCGGCGGCATCAGGCGACCCCCTTATGCGGTAACGCGGCAGGCCAGCTCCCCCGACGCTGTTGCCACCACGCGGGCAGCACTTCGGAGACCGGCCGCCACGCGCCGTCAATGCACGGTTCAATGCCTTCCTGTTCCAGCTGTTGCCACGGCGTATGGCCGATACGTACGCAGAATACGGCTTTAACGTCCGCCAGCAGTTCGAGGATCGCCGCAAACCGGGCTGCGTTATCCTGCGGCTCGCAGTCATCGCGCCCCTGACAATATTTGGGCGTAAAGCGCTCGTTGACCAGCACCATGCCGGCGGCCGAGAGGCTGTAAATGTAGAACCGGTCGGCGTGGCCAAAGTGACAATCAATGACGTCCCCGCGGCTTGACGCCACGGCGACCAGGCAGGCGTCATCGGCTTCAGATTCGCCGCGGGTCGCAATGCTGGCGTGCAGCTGCGCGCGCTGGTGGAGGATCGGCAGCCAGGCCGGGAGGCTCTCTGGCGCCGGCAGCTGGGTAAACTGCTGGCTGCGGTCTTCGCCGAGCATCCCGATGGCGTCGGCGCGACACTGGTGGCAGTGGGTCATCTGCGGCATCACTTCGCCGCACCGGCTGCGGGTGGCGGCGAGCGTCTCGGCGTCCGGCTCCGGCTGGCCGTTGAGGCCAAATACCGTGCCGTGCTCCGGCCTGGCGATCAGCGGCATAATATTATGGATAAACGCGCCGCTGGCCCGCAGCGCGCGGCTCACGTCGGCCATGCCGCTATCGTTGATGCCGGGGATCAGCACTGAATTTATTTTCACCAGCACGCCTTTGGCGGTCAGCCTGCGTACGCCCTCAAGCTGACGGGCAATCAGGATCTCTCCCGCTTCGCGCCCGCTGTACCGTTCGCCGTCCAGCCATAGCCAGGCGTAGATTTGCGCGGCAATCTCCGCGTCGAGGGTGTTAATGGTGACCGTGACGTGGTCAACGCCGACATCCAGCAGGCGGTCCACCGCGTCAGGCAGCATCAGTCCGTTGGTCGACAGGCATAATTTCAGGTCCGGCAGCTGTTCGCGGATCAGCTCCAGGGTACGAAAGGTGCGGGCGATATTGGCGAGCGGATCGCCGGGCCCGGCGATGCCCACCACCGAAAGCTGCGGGATCGCCTGCGCGACCTGACGCACTTTCACGACCGCCTGTTCAGGCGTCAGCAGCGTTGACGATACCCCGGGGCGGGACTCGTTGCTGCAATCGAATTTGCGGTTACAGTAGTTGCACTGCAAATTGCAGGCGGGCGCGACGGGCAGGTGCATCCGCGCGAAACGGTGATGCCCATTGCGAGAGTAGCAGGGGTGCGCGGCAGCTTTATCGGCCACAAGCGGCGTCAATGCGCTGTCATCTGCCGGGCGGCAGGCTTTGCCGCCAGAAAAAGAGGAGCAGGAAGTCATGGTCGTACCTTCGTGGTTGGGCGATATCTTCCTGCTGCAAATGCTGTACCAGAGGTCAATTTCGCAACCGCATGAAAAATAGACTTTTTAACCGGCAACCCGCGTCCCTGAATTGTCGCAATTCCGCCGCGCTGGCGACAATGTCCTGAATCTCACATAAGGCTTCACAGTCGCGGCATGGTGATATCCATAATCTGAATGCGATACGCCACCTGGCGCGGGGTCATGCCGAGCAGCCGCGCCGCTTTGGCCTGCACCCAGCCCGCTTTTTCCAGGGCGGCAATCAGCCGCTGGCGCTCGTCGAGGCTGTTATCAAGCCAGCCGTCCTCCGCCGGACCGCTGCTGGCGAGCGCTTTCGGCGGGTTATCGCGATGGTTGAACAGAATCACGTCCCGGTCAATCAGGCCGCTTTCCGACAGCACCGCCGAACGTTCGAGACAGTTTTCCAGTTCGCGCACGTTCCCCGGCCAGCTGTACTCCATCAGCAGGCGAATCGCCCCATCGCTGATGCGCAGCGTTCGCCCCTGGCTGTGGGCGATTTTTCGCACCAGAAAGTGCGCCAGCTCGGCGATATCCTCCTGGCGTTCGCGCAGCGGCGGCAGCGCGATAGGCATTACGTTCAGGCGGTAGTATAGATCCTCGCGAAAATGACCCAGCCGCACTTCCTCTTCCAGATGGCGGTTGGTCGCCGCAATAATGCGCACGTTGACGCGCAGGGTTTCGTCGCCGCCGACGCGCTCCATCTCCCCCTCTTGCAGAATACGCAGCAGCTTAGCCTGAAACGAGGCGCTGCTTTCGCCGATCTCATCGAGGAATAAGGTGCCGCCGTCCGCCAGCTCAAAGCGGCCTTTCCGCTGGCGCACCGCGCCGGTAAATGCGCCTTTCTCATGACCAAACAGCTCGCTCTCCAGCAGGTTGTCCGGCAGCGCCGCGCAGTTAAATTTGACGAACGCCGCGGCGGCGCGCGGAGAATTATGGTGGATGGCGTTGGCGATGAGCTCTTTCCCGGTGCCGCTCTCGCCGCGTACCAGCACCGTGGTATCCCAGCGGGAAACCTGACGAATAATATCCATAATTTGCCGCATCGCCGGGCTTTTACCGACCATATTCTCCAGGCCGAAACCGCGCGAAGAGGTACACGCCCGCGGGCGCTCTACTCTGGGGCTTTGCTGCGGCGGCTGCGCGGCGGAGGTAGGCAGGATCATCAGGCGAATCGTCTGGGCGATCAGATTGGCGACGGTTTCGAGAAAGCGCGTGCAGGCGGGCAGCCGCTCTTCCTGACGCGCCATCGGCTGCGCCGCCAGTACGCCGATGGGCCGGGAGTGGGGGCCCATCAGCGGAACGGCGATAAACGGCAGGTCGTAGTCGTACAGGCTCAGACGATCGAGAAACCGCTGGTCATCGGCGACGCGCGGCAGCACCAGCGACTGGCCCTGCGCCAGCACGGTACCGACCAGTCCTTCTCCCGGCCGGTAGCGAATTTGCGTACTGCCGGGCAGCGTCTGGTTTTCCGTTTGCTGCAGCGCTTCGATGCTCAGGATCTCCTGCTGGCTGTCGTACAGGCAAATCATCCCGTGCTGCATAAACGCATCGTTATGTAAAACGCTCAGCACCTCCTGCAGGGTTTTGCTCGCTTCGGTGGCGCGGCTCAGCACCACGCTTATCCGCTGCATGGCGGTAAACTGCTGGGAGAGATCGAAACGTCTGACGGTGGTGTCCGAATCGGATTTATGGATCATTGCTCACCTCCGGTCAGGGTATTAAACAGCGGGAAACGCAGAACCAGGCTGGTGCCTCCCTGGGGTCGCGAAGCCAGTTCAATCGCGCCGCTGTGGTAGGCGACCAGCGTTTGGATCAGCCGCAGCTCCATCCCTTTGCCGGGAGAGTTTAAGGCATCCGGGGAGTGGGCGTAGCGCACCTGCAGCAGCGGGACATTGTCGTTGAGATAAAAAGAGAGCCAACCCTCGTCCTCTTCGGCGTAAAGTTCGATCTCCAGCGGTACAGAGGGCAGCTCGGCGGCGAGGGCCAGCGTCCGGTCGAGCCATAAACTCAAGCAGGCCAGCAGTTGGGTACGCTGGCCGAAGCCGACCAGATGCGGCGATGCCATGTCCACCTGCAGCCGCGCGCGATCGTCAAAGCGGGTGCGGTAAAGGGCGTACAGGTCGTCAAAAAAGGGCTGAAGCGGCCAGACGGCATTGCTTTCCAGCTCAAGCGAAGGACGGCAGCGCTGCAGGCGCGCCATGGCCTCTTCACCTTCGCGCCACGCCGCATCCAGCGCCACGTTGCCGCTGTCTTCGCCGTTCAGCCGGCGGGCCGCCGCCAGCATGTTGATTGGGCAATTAAGCTGAATCAGCGCCGCGTCCAGCGACTCGCGAATCGCGGCCAACAGCTTACCGGCGGTCATCTGCTGTTTCAGACGGTCGAGCCGGCCCTGTTCCTGCTGCTGGCGCTGCTGGGTGCAGTCGGCGATCACCACCAGCGTGCGCGCCGGGGCGCTGTCGACGAAGTAGCGGCTGGCTTCTTCACTCACGCCGGGCAGCGCCCAGCAGGTCACCGACAGCCAGCGGACCGCGCCGCGAACCACCACCGGCAGGATTTGCTCCGCGCCGGGCCCCATTTTGCGCGGTGAAACCTGGAGCTCGACCAGCAGCTCTTTCCCACCGCAGTCCGCGCAGAACGTTTTGTAGGCGAGATTATCCATCACCACCCGATCCTGCTCATCCACCACGACCACGGCGGCGGGGATGTTATTGAGCACCGCTTCCATTAGCGTCATATGATTGCGCAGCCGCTGTTCCAGGGTATAGCTGACGCTAATATCCCGCTGCATCGCCAGATAATGCTCCAGCTCGCCCTGCGGATTCAGCACCGGCGTGATATCGATATCCACCAGATACAGGCCGCCGTCGCGGCGCTGATTAATCAGCTGACCGCGCCACGGCTGGCGCTGGAGCAGGGTTTGCCACATCTCCTGGTAAATCTCGCGCGGCGTCTGGCTGCTGGCCAGCAGGCGCGGGTTTTGATTGAGTAATTGCGCCAGCGAGTATCCAGTCTGGCGGCAAAACGCCGGGTTGGCGTAGATAATATTCGCCCGGGCATCGGTGAGGGAAATCGCTACCGATGCCTGTTCGACCATTGTAAAAAACAGCCCCGGATGTTGTTGAGTCAGCGCACCGGCAATCGCCTCGGGTACGGCGTTATCGAGCATCATATTCAGGGTCATCGCAAACTCCTGTGTCGCAGTTATGACAATTTGTCCGACACCGTGACAGGGACGCCGCGGTGTTTTCCGAACGGTGATAACCATGCAAAGCGTGCGCCCTTATCGGCGTGATGAGCAGAAACATTGATCCGGTAGGGGAAAAGCAGGTGCTTTTTGCATTTTAAGCGCCCCGCCAGCCCCGCCGCGCGCGCCGGGAGGGGGCTGAAGCGATCGTTTTGGGGCAGGGATGGGCCGCGGTAGTGCAAAGCAACCTGGCACAGCCTTCGCAATACCCCTGCGAGAACGCGTATTTTCAACCCCCTTTTCCGACAGGAGCGCAACATGGCGAACATTGGTATTTTCTTTGGCACCGATACCGGTAAAACCCGCAAAATCGCGAAAATGATCCACAAGCAGCTGGGCGAGCTGGCGGATGCCCCCGTCAACATTAACCGCACGACGCTGGACGACTTTATGGCCTATCCGGTGCTGTTGCTGGGCACGCCGACGCTCGGCGACGGCCAGTTGCCGGGGCTGGAGGCCGGATGCGAAAGCGAATCATGGAGCGAATTTATCAGCGGCCTCGACGACGCCAGCCTGAAAGGCAAAACCGTGGCGCTGTTCGGCCTCGGCGATCAGAGAGGCTATCCGGACAACTTCGTCAGCGGGATGCGCCCGCTGTTCGACGCCCTGAGCGCGCGCGGCGCGCAGATGATTGGCAGCTGGCCAAATGAGGGTTATGAATTCAGCGCGTCCTCGGCGCTGGAAGGCGACCGCTTTGTTGGGCTGGTGCTGGATCAGGATAACCAGTTCGACCAGACCGAAGCGCGTCTGGCGAGCTGGCTTGAGGAGATTAAACGCACCGTGCTGTAGGCGTTAATGGGTAGCCGCTGAGGCTACCCGCACAGTCCCGGCTGACGGGAGATCATCTGTTCCAGCCACTGGCGCTGATGGCGCTGCTGGCTCTGCTGCCAAAGATAATCGCGCGCGCTCTCCAGCGCCTGCTGCGGCTCCATGGGCGCGGCGGGGCGAATCGCTTCGCACCATAAAAGATGCCAGCCCAGTTCGCTGGCGATGGGAAGGCTTAGCGCGTTTTCCGCCAGTGAAAACAGCGCGGTCTCGAGCTGCGGATAGAGCAGGCCGCGGCTAATCCAACCTAAACGACCCTCTTCCAGGGCGCTTGGGCAGTGGGAATGGCGGTGGGCCAGCGGAGCGAAAGCGTCCCGCGAGGCGTTGATTTGCCGGTACAGACCGAGGATCCGCTGGTGCACGGCTTCGCGGTCGCCATCGACCGTCAGCAGCAGGTGGCGGGTCAGACGCTGTTCCGGGCGCATAAACTGCGTCTGGTGGCGCAGATACCACGCCTGTACCGTGGAGAGGTCCGGCTGCGGCGCCTGGCGGGCAATATCGGCGAAGGCGAGTTCCAGCCGGGCGTGATGGCGCACGATGGCAGCGCGTTCGGGCTGAGTAAAATCCCCCTCGTCGAGCCAGATAGTAAGGGAGGCGGCGATATTCTCCAGCAACGCCTCCGGAACATCGCCTTCAGGGACCCGCGCGACGATCGCTTGCTCCATATGGCACTGGCGTTGCCAGGCCTGTTCAAAAGCCGGCGTATCGGCCGGATCCAGGGCCGCCGGATCGCGATTCCAGCGGCTGCGCGCCAGCCGCTGCCGGGCAAAACGTTGCCATGGGTTCATTCTTCTCTCTCCTCTGCAAGGGCGATGGCCTGCGCCGGGACTCTGAACCAGCGGCCGCTAAAATCGACGGTGTAGCTATTGCCGAGCTCTCCCCGATCGGTAGCCTCAATGCGTCCCCGCTGGCCGGCGCTCACGACCACATCACCGTTGACCGCGAGCGCCATCTGGCAGGTCACGCTATCCCCGTATTGCAAGTTTCCTGCCAGCCACGGCTGGGTGATGGGGATCAGCTCCTGTTCGCGGCAGCCGATGATCCGATCGGTTTCCGGAAAGTGGATCTGGTAGATAATCTGATCCTGCAAAAAAACGCCCCAGTCGCGGACAAAGCCGGTGCTGCCGCGCCTGACCAGCAGCGCGCCGGGCGCGAAGCCCGCCACGGTGCCGTCGTTACGAATCGCGCGTACGACGCGGACCTCTTCGCTAAAGGTGAATTTTGGTCTCATGTTCCGCTCTCCTGAAACTGTTGCTGATAGCTCTCCGCGAGCAGTCTTCGCGCCAGTAGCCAGGGCGCGCGGTCGTTATCCTCGAGCCGGTTTTGCAGCGGCACCTCCGCGCGGAGTTTGTGATGAAAGGTTGCCAGCACCGGCAGGCAGCAGCGGCCAAGCAACTCGGGCTGATAGGGGACGGCGAAAAACTGAAAAAAAGATTCGGCGGAGCGAAGTTCGTCCACGCCGGGAATTTGATAAAACCACTCCATCATTACCCCCTCGCCCGCAGGGCGGATTCACCGCACAGCTCATCGTAGATAGCCACCAGCTCGTAATCTTTCGGGCTGCGCTTCCAGTTCTCGGCGAAGCGGCGGATGGCGGGCAGCAACTGGTTAATCTGCGCGGCGTTGAGGTGATAGCCCATCTGGTCAAAAACGCCGTTGACCGCCTGACGCCCTGAGT
The DNA here is from genome assembly GCF_964241505.1 of Klebsiella sp. Q11. Lineage (NCBI taxonomy): Bacteria > Pseudomonadati > Pseudomonadota > Gammaproteobacteria > Enterobacterales > Enterobacteriaceae > Klebsiella > Klebsiella sp. Q11. The sequence continues at coordinate 158,575 of NZ_CAXSXW010000011.1, read as the reverse complement.
GTTTGCCCAGCACCAGCCGGTAGCTGCGGCCCATCAGGGAAGGGGCGATGGACTGGTAGCTCTCGCTGTCGCGCAGCAGCGCCGCCACGTGGACACCTGACTCATGGGTAAACACCAGCTCGCCGACCAGCGGCTGCTGCGGGTCGATGGCGCGCTGGGCGGCTTCCGCGACCCTCTGACAGAGCGCGGGCAGCGCCGAAAAATGCACGCCGGTCTCCACGCCCAGACAGCGTTCAAGGCCCAGCGCGACGGTTTCCAGCGCCGCGTTGCCCGCCCGCTCGCCGAGACCGAGTACCGTCGTATTCACGCTGGTGGCCCCGGCGCTTACCGCCGCCAGCGTATTGGCGGTCGCCATGCCCAGATCGTTATGGGCATGCATTTCGATCTCGCCGGACCAGACTTCGCGCAGGGCCGAGATTTGCGCCGCGGTGGTAAAAGGGTCGAGCAGGCCGACCGTATCGGCATAGCGCAGGCGGGCGGCGGCGCATTGCTGCGCGACCCCGGCGATAGCGCGCAGGGTCTGGCCGCTGGCCCGCGAGGCGTCCTCGCAGCCGATGCATACCTTCAGGCCGAGGCTATGCGCAAGATGGATAAACATCGCCAGCCGCTCCAGCAGCACCGCCAGCGGCTCGCGCAGTTTGTACTGCCGCAGCTTATCCGAAGCCGGAATCGAGATATCCACCCAGTCGATGCCCAGATCGGCGCTCTGGCGGATTTCCAGCGCGTTCATCCGACACCAGGTCATCAGAGTTGCGTCGGGCAACTGGCGACGCACCAGCTGGATCCGCGCGATCTCCTCGTCGCCCATCGCCGGGGTACCGACCTCCATCGCCGTTATTCCTGCGGCGTAAAGCGCCTCGGCAATGGCGACCTTTTCGCTGGTGCGAAAGGCGACGCCGGGGCTCTGCTCGCCGTCGCGCAGGGTGGTATCGTTAATCAGCACGCGTTCCATCAGCCACCTCCGCCTTAGCCGTAAACCGGCGCGAATACGGCGTCCGCCGGGCGCGGCTTACCGTTCTGCCAGTAGGGCGACAGCGCGCGCAGCCGGTCGATAATCGGCGGCAGCGTGGCGACGACGTAATCGATCTCTTTCTCCCGGGTGTAGCGCGAGAGAGAAAAGCGGATGGTGCCGTGGGCGGCGGTATAGGGAATATTCATCGCCCGCATCACGTGGGAGGGTTCCAGCGAGCCTGAGGTGCAGGCGCTGCCGCTGGAGGCGGCGATCCCGGCCTGGTTTAACAGCAGCAGAATGGCTTCACCTTCAATAAACTCAAAGGCCAGATTCACCGTGCCGGGCACCCGCGGCTGGCCACCGCCCATCACCATGACCGACGGTACGCTGGTCAGCAGGCGATGCTCCAGCCTGTCGCGCAATTGGCCGATATGCGTCATTCCCGGCAGATGGATATTCGCCAGCTCGCAGGCCGCGCCCATGCCGACGATTCCGCAGATATTTTCCGTTCCGGCTCGCCGGCCGTACTCCTGGTGACCGCCGCGCAGCAGTGGGCGAAAGCGCGTTCCCCGCCGCAGATAAAGACAGCCTACGCCTTTTGGTCCGTGGAACTTATGCGCCGAGCAGGAGAGCATATCGATGCGGGTCTGGCCCACGGCGATCGGTATTTTCCCGACCACCTGCACCGCATCGCAGTGAAACAGCGCCCCTTGTTCATGGGCCAGCTCCGCCATTTCGCCGATCGGGAAAAGCACCCCGGTTTCGTTATTCGCCCACATCACGCTGACGAGCGCCACGCGCGGGCTGAGCGCCGCGCGGAACTGCGCCATGTCCAGCGCCCCCTCGCTATCCACCGCGATGCGATGAATCCGGTAGCCCTGGCGCTCCAGGTGCTCGCAGGCCGCCAGCGTCGCCGGATGTTCGACCGCGCTGGTGATGATTTCGCGACGCTCAGGCAGCAGGGCGATCGCCGAGGCGATGGCGGTGGCGGTGGCTTCGGTGGCGCAGGAGGTAAAGATGATCTCGCTGGGATACTCCGCGCCCAGCAGCGCCGCAGCCTGCTGATGCGCGCGTTCCAGAGCCGCCTGGGCCGGAATGCCAAAATCGTGTATCGACGAGGGGTTGCCGTAAAAATCGGTCAAAAAGGGCATCATCGCTTCCAGGACCATCGGGTCCAGACGGGTGGTGGCGTTGTTATCGAGATAAACCTGTTTCATCTTGTCCCCCTTGGGTCAGTTAACCGCGGCTCAGGCCGCCACCACTTCCATATAACAGCCGGTACGTTCCATCAGTTTTTGCTGTAGCCAGGCCAGGGTCATATCGGTCATCATGCAGCCGCTACAGCTGCCGGAGAGGCTGACGGTCACCTGGTGGTTGGCGACGCTGAGTAGCGCCATGTCGCCGCCGTCGGCCTGAATATGCGGGCGCAGTTCGGCGATGGTATCGACGACGCTCTGCCAGTGCGGATCTTTGCCGCTGGCCACGGCTGGCGTCGTCTGCGGCTGCTGGGCGAGGATCTCCGCCAGCGCCAGCTCAATTTTTTCGTGGCAAGAGGTGCAGCCGCCGCCCGCTTTGGTGTAGTTGATCACCTCGGCAAGGGTGGTCAGCCCGTTGTTCTGTACTGCGCGGCGAATATGCCCTTCATCGACGCCGAAGCATTTGCAGATCAGCTTGCCTTCGTCGTGCTCCTCCTCAAGGCTTTCGCCGCGGAAGTTGGCGATGGCCGCGCGCAGGGCCTCCTGGCCCATCACCGAGCAGTGCATTTTCTCCGGCGGCAGTCCGTCGAGATAATCGGCAATCTGCTGATTGGTTATCTGCCCGGCTTCGGCGAGGGTATGGCCGATAATCAGCTCCGTCAGCGCGGAGGAGGAGGCGATGGCGCTGCCGCAGCCGAAGGTCTGGAAGCCCGCCTCCTCAATGATTTCGCTTTGCGGGTCGACGCGCAGCATCAGGCGCAGCGCGTCGCCGCAGCTTAACGAACCGACGTCGCCTACCGCGTTGGCGTTGTCCACCACGCGCGCGTTGCGGGGGTTAAAAAAATGGTCTTTCACTTTCTCGGAGTAATTCCACATGCTGTCAGCTCCAGGGATGAGGACGGAAAACGCCGGGGCGCGGTTCACCGCGAAAGCGCGGTGGCGATAACGAACTAGCAATTGCGATACCAGAGAATAAAATTAATATTTTTCAAATTGTTGTGTATTTTTCCTGACAAGGTTGGTCCGACAGTGTCGCGATGTTTTGTGGGCTTTGTCACAGAAACGACACGGCTAGCGGCGCGGGTCCGGTTCTTCATGCCACTCCTGTTCCTGCAGCAGACGGGTAAAGCGCTCCGGGTCGCGCTGGCGCGTATTTTTGCGCTGCCCTTTGTCGTACCAGTAGAGCTGGATCTCCTGCAGTAAGCCGACGATGGTGGTGTCGGCGGGAACGCGTTCGGCGCGCACGCCAACCTGCAACAGCTGGCGAAAAACCGCGTCGCCAATCGCCACGCAGAACAGCGTGACGCAATCCTCCAGAGCGTGGATCCGCCTGGCGATCTTCTCCGTCTGGTGGCCGTTCTCGACCGAGAAATCAACCACCCGGATTAGAGTGACCCGGTCCGCCTTGACGCCGTACACCACCAGCCGCGGGGTGGCGCCGAAGTGCTGATCGACGTGACGATAGTCAGAGCTGGCGAAGGCGACCTTCATAGACCACTCATCGGAGTGGACCATATCAAACTGACGGTTAATCGGCGGCATAAGCGCCTCCTGTGGAGAGTGACGATTCGGGGTTCTGGCGAAGCGGCGATCGGTAGTGGGCGAGGTGGTGGTGACGCTCGCGCATCAGGTTTGCCAGCTCAAACAGCGTATCGCGCATTCCGCTATATCCCTGGCGCACCCGGCGGAATTCGCCGAGTTTGTCAAAGAGCGGAAAACCCGCGCGCACCAGCGGCAGCGCAAACTGCTCCGCCAGGTCGCGGGCGTGCGAGTTCGCCACCAGCAGGTCGGCGGGATGCGCGCACAGCAGGGTTTGCAGATCCTCCAGATCCCCCGGCACCACCTGTTCTACCGGCAGCTGGCGCAGGCTGGGATGACCGGTAGGGGCCACCAGCGGGCCGGGCTGCATCCCCTGGCTGTTGGCGAAGTCACACCACGCCGACAGCAGATCGCCTTCCGCCGCTATCGCCATGCGCTGGCCCTGGAGCCACATATGGCAGTCGATCATCGCATCCTGTAGCTGTCCGCGCTGGCGTTCCAGCCACTCGGGAACGGCGCGTCCGGAAATTTTCGCCAGTTGATGAATAAAGGCGTCACAGCGTTCGAGGGTCATCAGGTGCGGCAGGGCGATAACCTCGCCGCGGCAGCGCGGGGCCAGCAGCGATGAGGCGCGATGAAGGGAGACGCCAATGGCGAAGCTACACAGGCTTTGCCCCATCTGCTCTATCTGGCGCAGCGGCGTCCCGCCCTGGGTTAACGGTGAGAAATCGCCCTGCGCCAGGTGGCCGTCCATCGACTGCGCCAGGTCCGGCAGGATTACCGGCTGCAGGCTGAACGCTTCGACGCATCGGCGCAGCCACTCGATATCGCCCGGCGAACAGAGGTGGCTGACCAGCAGATTGACCCGGCGATTGCGCTGAGCCGGTCGCGGCGCCGGCGGCACCCACTGCTCAATGACGCTCTCTAGCACCGCGCTGAAGCCGTTCTCCATGGAGCCATAAAAATCCGGCGTGTTAACCGTCAATATCGCCACGCCCTTATGCCGGGGATACTCTTCGCGAAACTGGCGAACCACGCGGGAAATATCGCTGCCCTGGGCCTCTGACAGCCCGGTGCTGAGCAGTACGATAGCCTGCGGATTGTTGCGCTGGCAGAGGGTATCCAGGGCGGTAAAAATATTGCCGTCCGCGCCCATAATCGTCGACGTGGGGTCCATCGCCGTCGACTGCAGGGGAACCGGGTCGTGGAAATGTTGAATAAAAAAGACTTTGGCGAAGGCACTGCACCCCTGCGCGCCGTGGACCAGCGGGATGCTGTGTTCGATCCCAAGGCTCGCGAGGATCGCGCCGAGCGGCTGGCCGGTTTTGATAGGGCTGACCGCCAGCGGTTTATCGGTGCGGAAAATGTCTGCCATGATGAGCTCCTTAGCGCCACGGGGCGCGAGAATGGGTTTGCGGCCAGATGGGGCTATTGATGGTCTGACACAGCTGGCGGGCGAGGGTGACGATCCCCTGATAGCCAGCGAAGGCGTGTTCGCGCTCCTGATTGATATCGAGAAACGGCAGCCTGGCTTTATAGGCGGTATACATATTGCGTCCGCCGGCAATCATCAGGTCGGCCTGATAGCGATAGACCACATCCAGCAGCGTGCGGGCGTTGCCCTCTTCCAGCATTACCGCTTCTTCGCCCATCAGCTCGCGGATCCGCTGTTTATCCTCTTCGGTGGATTTACGCGTGCCGGTTGCCACCACGGTCATGCCCAAATCCTGAAGCGCCGATACCACCGACCAGGATTTCACCCCGCCGGTATAGAGTAGCGCTTTGCGGCCGCGCAGCTGTTCGCGCCACGGCTGTAGCGCCAGTTCCGCCGCCTGTTCCTCCCGCGCAATCAGCGCTTCGGTGCGCTGACGAAGGTCGTCGTCGCCCAGCAGCGCCGCCAGCTGGCGCAGGGCGTCAGAAGTGGCGCGGATCCCGTAGAAGCTGCCTTCGAACCACGGCGTGCCGTAGCGCTGCTCCAGGGCTCGGGCGACGTTGATTAACGCCCGCGAGCAGACCAGCATATTGGCCTGCGCCCGGTGCATGGTCTGGATCTCGGCGAAGCGGCCATCACCGGAGAGGCTGCCGAGCACGCGGATCCCCAGTTCGTCGAGCAGCGGCTGAATATGCCAGAACTCGCCGGCAATATTGAATTCGCCAATCAGGCCAATATCGTGACGCTGCTCCGGGGCAAAGGGTGTGCTCTCCGGCCAGGGGGCGGGCTCGCGCTGGCCGATGACCCGTTTGACCATGACGTCGCCCGCCAGCCGGTTACCGAGATTTTTACTGCCGTAGAAACCGGCGGCGTCAATGGCGATAACCGGTACGCCGGTGGCGGTCTGCGCGGCCTGGCATACCGCTTCGAGGTCATCGCCCTCCATGGCGGGTACGCAGGTGTTGTAGATAAAGACCGCCGCCGGGTGATAGCGAGTGACGATATGGCGCACGGCGTGAAACAGGCGGCGTTCGCCGCGGCCCATAATCACGTCCTGTTCGTTGAGATCGGTGGTGAACCCGAGCCGATTAAGGGTGGGGCCGGAGCTGGCGCTGCCGCGGTTATCCCATGAGCTTCCGGCGCAGCCGATGGGGCCGTGGACCAGATGCGCCACGTCGGCGATGGGCAGCAGGGTTATCTGCGCGCCGTCGAACGCGCAGCCGCCGGCGGTGGCGCCGGGTTTGGGCGCGCTGCAGCCGGATTTTTGTTTATGGTTGTGTTCACAGGCCGGTTCATCCAGCAGCGCCAGAATTTCATTTCCCTTCATAGTGACCTCGTTGACGGTGGGGGATGAGGGGGAAGATGCAATTCGCGCTCCATAAGCGGCGCCTTGATTTTTAAAGAAAAAGGGTTGTTGGCTTTGCGACAAAGCCAACAATCAGACAAGGGATTGACGGCATGTGATGCTTTACGACCTATCGCGCTGGCATGGCTATTTGTTGATGGAAGGCTGGCAGCGAGGGAGGGCGCATCAAGAAGGCAGGAACAACCGTGAACGGAATATTCCCCTGACCGTAACGTGGGGAACGCGTCCATACGCGAAAAAAAGCCCGCGGGGTCAGCGGGCAACAAGCACAAAACAGGGATTAAAAAACGCGTTCTTCCAGAGGGTTATCCCTGTTAAGCCGCTTCGCCAGCCACGGCGGCAAACGGCCGGCCAGCAGCGTATTGATCGCCTCGCACTGCGCCTGAATCGTCGTCCCGGGCTGCGCTTTCATCGGGTGGATGCGATGGCGGATCAGCCGCGCGGCGGCGGGCCCGCCGATCTCCTGGCAAAACAGCAGCTGACAGTCCTCTATAAGCCGGGCGCGCACTTCGTTGGCCTCCTGCTGGTGGGGGGCGGAGGGATAGCGGCGCAGATCGTACAGCCAGCCGCCTTGCTCATCGAACGCGTAGATAAAAAACAGTCGTCCCTGGCCGAAATGGCCGTTAATCACCAGCCCATCCTGGGAGCAAAATGCCGCCAGCAGCTGCGGCGTGCGCTGGGCAGGGCGAACGATGCGTAAATGGGCGGGCAGCGCGCCCTGCAGGCTCGCCATCACCCGGGACCAGCGAGCGGGGGACATCACCGCCGTCGCGGAGGGAAAGCTGGCGGCCAGCTGCGGCTGGGTCAGGGTCGCCAGACGCTCTGGCGTCAGCGTCTCGCCGCTCTCCTGCGCCAGCCAGTCGACGATTTGCGCCGGCTGTAGGTCCGGCAGAGACTGAAACAGCGCCAGCATACGCCAGAATAGGGTATCGTTGTCGGACATCTCCAGCTCCTTATATCAAGGTATTGCGCGTCGCGCGCAGGCTTATCGGAAAGGCGGGACGCCCCGGCTGCGGATGCACGTAGTAGCGGCGTCCCCCTTCCAGCGAAATTGCGCCGCCCCAGCGTTCAGCGTCGTTATGCTCAATCTGGATCACTCGCGCTTCCAGATCCTGTTTCGCGATATAGGCGTACAGGTCCGCGCCGCGCTCACGGAAAATCACGATGGGCATACTCCCTCCTGGCCCCGCATGACGCGGGGCACCTGATGGTTAACGGACGAGATCGAAGCTGTAATCGGTTTTGCCCAGCTGGCTGGTATCGCTATCCAGTTTCTCCAGCACGGCGTTCACCAGCGTCGTCACAATGTTCATCGCCCCTTCATAACCCCAGGTTGTCTGGCGGTGCAGATGGTGGCGGTCGAACAGCGGAAAGCCGAGGCGGATAAGCGGCACTTCAAAGGCTTTGCCCTTCGCCAGAGTATCGCGCTGGATAAACTTGCCGTAGGAGTTGCCGATCATAAAGTCCGGCTGACGGGTGAACATCAGCGAACGGAAGTGCCACAAATCGCAGTTGATAAACACTTCGCTGTCGCGCCCGTACGGCGAGGCATCAAGCATTTTCTTCATCGCTTTTTGCCAGCGTTTGTTGGCGTTATGGCTCAGGATCACCGTCGGCTCGCAGCCCAGCTCCAGCAGGAAGCGGGTGAGGCCTATCACGAAGTCCGGGTCGCCGTACAGGCCAAATTTCTTGCCGTGCAGCCAGGTGTGGGAATCGAGCATCATGTCAACCAGCCGGCCGCGCTCAAGGGTGAGGGCGTCGGCGATCGGCTTGCCGCTAAGCTGGCTGACGGTCATCAGCAGTTCATCGGTAGCGGCCAGCCCCAGCGGAATCGCGACCTCGGTGGCGGGCTGGTTCCACATCTCCTGCACCACTTTTTTGCTCTTCAGCAGCTGCCACGGCTGCAGAAGCAGCGTATCGATGGCGTCAGGGGCCTCTTTCATCTCCTGCTGCGTGGTGCCGCCGGAATACATCCGATAATGGCCGTCGGCGGGCGTGTCGAGAACTTCTGACGGATCGGAGAGCAGGCTGCACGGCACCGCCATCTGTTCCATCATCCGCTTTAATACGCGGAAGTTGCCGAGATAGGTTTCAAAGCCGGTCACCAGATTGAGCTTCTGCAGTTTGCCCGGCTGCCCCTGGTAGTCCGCGGTGAAGGTTTTGGCGAAGCCTTCAAACATGTTGTCCCAGCCGGTGACGTGGCTGCCGATAAAGCTTGGCGTATGGGCATGGGGCACGGCGATGCTGCTATCGACGAAGCCATCTTTTTTGGCGTTGGCGATAAACGCCTGCAGGTCATCGCCGATGACTTCCGCCATGCAGGTGGTGGAAACCGCGATGATCTCCGGCTTGTACAGCGCGCTGGCGTTCTGCAGACCCAGATTCATGTTGTTGTTGCCGCCGAAGACCGCCGCGTCTTCGGTCATCGAGTCGGAGACGCAGGCGATCGGCTCTTTGAAATGGCGGTTAAAATAGGTGCGAAAGTAGGCCACGCACCCCTGGGAGCCGTGGACGTACGGCAGGGTATTGGCAAATCCCAGCGAGCAAAGCACCGCGCCAAGCGGCTGGCAGGCTTTCGCCGGGTCAACGGTCAGCGCCTCGCGCTGGAAGTTCAGCGCTTCATACTCGGCGGTGGTGGTCCAGGTAAAGACCTCCTGCACGCGCTGGGCATCGTGCGCTTCCTCCAGTTGCCGCTTATTGCGGAACAGCTCCTGGTATTCATCCTGTTCGAATAGCGGATAGCAGCTATTAATTTTATCAATCGTTTGGCTCATGGTGTTCTCCTCCCGCGCCACAAATCGGTGAACAGACGGGACAGTGAGTGGGCAATCACGCAGACTTCAGCCACGGCGCGGTGAGTTCGTTCCACGCCGGGTTGTTCAGGGTCATATCCATATCGCGGGCGAAAATGGCGAAACCATCGTAGCCGTGGTACGGGCCGGAATAGTCCCACGAGTGCATCTGGCGGAACGGCACGCCCATTTTCTGGAAGATATATTTTTCCTTGATGCCGGAGCCGATAAGGTCGGGCTTCAGCGCCTTAACGAACGCTTCCAGCTCATAGCTGCTGGCGTCATCGAACAGCAGCGTGCCCTCTTTGAGATCCGGCAGGGTGCGGTCGTAGTCATCGTTATGGGCAAACTCGTACCCGGCGGCGATGATCTCCATGCCGAGATCCTCGTAGGCGCCGATAACGTGGCGTGGCCGCAGGCCGCCCATATAGAGCAGCACCTTACGCCCCTCCAGGCGCGGGCGATATTTGGCGATAATCGCCGCCATCTGCCCCTCATACCGGGCGATCACCGCTTCGGCGTTCGCGCGAATGGTATCGTCAAACTGGTCGGCGATTTTGCGCAGCGATTCGGCGATTTTGGTCGGCCCGAAGAAGTTGTACTCCATCCACGGAATCTGATGTTTCTCCTCCATATGGCGGGCGATATAGTTCATCGAACGGTAGCAGTGAACCAGGTTCAGCTTGACGAATGGGGTGTTCTCCATCTCCACCAGCGTGCCGTCGCCGGACCACTGCGCGACCACCCGTAGCCCCATCTCTTCAAGCAGGATGCGCGAGGCCCAGGCGTCGCCGCCGATGTTGTAGTCGCCGATGATCGCCACATCGTAAGGGGTGGTTTCAAACGGCTGTCCTTCGCGATTGTTGAGGATCCAGTCGCGCACCACGTCGTTGGCGATATGGTGCCCCAGCGACTGCGACACGCCGCGAAAGCCTTCGCAGCGTACCGGGATCACCGGTTTATCCAGCGCTTTGCTGCTGGCGTTGGCCACCGCGCTGATATCATCGCCGATCAGCCCCACCGGGCATTCCGACTGTATGGTGATCCCTTTGGTGAGCGGGAACAGCAGCTCCATCTCTTCAATCAGCTTGCTGAGCTTTTTATCGCCGCCGAAGACGATGTCGCGCTCCTGAAAATCAGAGGTGAAGTTCAGCGTGCCGAAGCTATCGACGCCGCTGACCCCGGTGTAGTAGTTGCGTCGTCCGGCGCGGGAATACTGGCCGCAGCCGACCGGCCCGTGCGAGATGTGGGCCATATCCTTGATTGGCCCGAATACCACCCCTTTCGAGCCGGCGTAGGCGCAGCCGCGCACGGTCATCACGCCGGGTTGTGATTTGCGGTTAGAGATAATGCACTTGCCGACGCTCTCCATTTGCGGATCGCTGACCATCATGTGCTTTCTGCGCTCTTTTCGCGCGGTTTCCGGGAACACCTCCAGGACTTCCTGGATCAGCGCCAGATTACGTTCGCCCGTTGCGTTGGTCATCATTATTGTCCTGTGCTCAGGCCGCGCTTTCTTCGGCGGCGGTTTTACCAATGATGCTGGTGTCTTCCTCTTCCATGATGCCGAACTCCATCAGCAGCGACTCCAGCTCATCCATGGTGCAGGGTGTCGGCACCACTTTCATGGTGTTGTTGACGATCTTCTGCGCCAGGGTGCGGTATTCGTTGGCCTGCTGGCAGGCGGGGTCGTACTCGATAACCGTCATTCGGCGGATCTCCGCGCGCTGCACGATGTTGTCGCGGGGGACAAAGTGGATCATCTGGGTCCCGAGCTTTTCCGCCAGGGCCATGATCAGTTCGTCTTCACGGTCGGTCTGGCGTGAGTTACAGATCAGGCCGCCGAGGCGCACCTTGCCGGATTTAGCGTATTTAACGATCCCTTTGGAGATGTTGTTGGCGGCGTACATCGCCATCATTTCGCCGGAGCAGACGATGTAGATCTCCTGGGCTTTGTTTTCGCGAATAGGCATGGCGAAGCCGCCGCAGACCACGTCGCCGAGCACGTCATAGAAGACAAAATCGAGATCGTCCTCGTAGGCGCCTTCTTCCTCAAGAAAGTTGATCGCCGTGATCACGCCGCGCCCCGCGCAGCCGACGCCTGGCTCCGGGCCGCCGGATTCCGCGCAGCGCACGTCGCCGTAGCCAATTTGCAGCACGTCTTCGAGCTCGAGATCCTCGACCGAGCCGACTTCCGCGGCCATCTCCATAATGGTGTTCTGTGCTTTAGCGTGCAGGATCAGGCGGGTGGAGTCCGCCTTCGGATCGCAGCCGACGATCATCACTTTCTTACCCATCTCCGCCAGCGCGGCGACGAGGTTCTGCGTAGTGGTGGATTTGCCGATACCGCCTTTACCGTAAATAGCGCATTGACGCATGGTCATGGTGACTTCTCCTGTGGTTGAGTGTTTGCCAGCAGAGAAGTGCAGGGAACATACCAGCCGTGCCTGTTTATTTATTTATCTGATTTTTATGAATTTATTAATTCATTGCCGCGCAGGGCGTAAAACAAAACGGCACAATAAGGCGACCAAATGTGGGAAACAGAACAATTCCGCCTGCCGGGGCCATTGTGGCGGTTTGTCGTCTGTTCAACAGCTTGTCGTCCCCTGTGTCTTGTTCCACGCAATCTCTCGGCGCGCTGCGTTGCCTTTATCTTCATAACGCGTTGAATTCGCGCTAACTCTTATGTCATTCGCGAGCTGGCACAGGCTGTGCTTGAGGCAACAACTGGGTTTGCCGCTTATTTGAGGCGGCGAAGATGCCTCTCACCTTCGAGGATTGAACAATGTCCGGAAAAATGAAAACAATGGATGGCAACGCCGCGGCGGCCTGGATCTCTTATGCCTTTACCGAGGTCGCGGCGATTTACCCCATTACCCCTTCCACGCCGATGGCGGAAAACGTCGACGAGTGGGCGGCGCAGGGGAAAAAGAACCTTTTTGGCCAGCCGGTGCGCTTAATGGAGATGCAGTCGGAAGCCGGCGCGGCAGGCGCGGTACACGGCGCGCTGCAGGCCGGGGCGCTCACCACCACCTATACGGCCTCTCAGGGGCTGCTGCTGATGATCCCCAACATGTACAAAATCGCCGGTGAACTGCTGCCGGGCGTCTTTCACGTCAGCGCCCGGGCGCTGGCGACCAATTCGCTGAATATTTTTGGCGATCACCAGGACGTGATGGCGGTTCGCCAGACCGGCTGCGCGATGCTGGCGGAGAACAACGTGCAGCAGGTGATGGATTTGTCGGCGGTGGCGCATCTGGCGGCGATTAAGGGACGCATCCCGTTTGTTAACTTCTTCGATGGTTTCCGCACCTCGCACGAAATTCAAAAAATCGAGGTGCTGGAATATGACCAGCTGGCGACGCTGCTGGACCGGCCCGCGCTCGACAGCTTCCGCCGTAACGCGCTGCATCCGGATCATCCGGTCATCCGCGGAACGGCGCAAAACCCGGATATCTACTTCCAGGAAAGAGAGGCGGGTAACCGTTTTTATCAGGCGCTGCCCGACATTGTCGAAAGCTATATGGCGCAAATCAGCGCGCTCACCGGCCGGGAGTACCATCTGTTTAACTACACCGGCGCGGCGGATGCCGAACGGGTGATTATCGCCATGGGGTCGGTCTGCGACACCGTTCAGGAAGTGGTGGATACGCTGAACGCGGCGGGAGAGAAGGTCGGGCTGCTCAGCGTGCATCTGTTTCGCCCTTTTTCGCTGGCCCACTTTTTCGCTCAGCTGCCGAAAACCGTACAGCGCATTGCCGTGCTTGACCGCACCAAAGAGCCCGGCGCTCAGGCCGAACCGCTGTGCCTGGATGTGAAAAACGCCTTCTACCACCACGACGATGCGCCGCTGATTGTCGGCGGCCGCTACGCGCTTGGCGGTAAGGACGTTCTGCCTAACGATATCGCGGCGGTCTTTGACAACCTCAATAAACCGCTGCCGATGGACGGCTTTACCCTCGGCATTGTCGATGATGTCACCTTTACCTCGTTGCCCCTGCGCCAGCAGACGCTGGCGGTCTCGCATGATGGCATCACCGCCTGTAAATTTTGGGGCATGGGCTCGGACGGCACCGTTGGGGCCAATAAAAGCGCGATTAAAATCATCGGCGACAAAACGCCGCTCTACGCGCAGGCCTACTTTTCCTATGACTCGAAAAAATCCGGCGGCATTACCGTTTCGCATTTGCGCTTCGGCGACCGGCCGATCAATTCGCCCTACCTGATTCATCGGGCCGATTTTATCTCCTGTTCGCAGCAGTCCTACGTGGAGCGCTATGACCTGCTGGATGGGTTAAAGCCGGGCGGGACCTTTTTACTCAACTGCAGCTGGTCCGATGCGGAGCTGGAGCAGCATCTGCCGGTTGGCTTTAAACGCTATCTGGCGCGGGAAAATATCCATTTTTATACCCTGAACGCCGTGGATATCGCCCGTGAGCTCGGGCTGGGCGGGCGCTTTAATATGCTGATGCAGGCGGCGTTCTTTAAGCTGGCGGCAATTATCGACCCGCAGACCGCGGCGGATTACCTCAAGCAGGCGGTTGAAAAAAGCTACGGCAGTAAAGGGGCGGCGGTGATCGAGATGAACCAGCGGGCGATCGAGCTGGGCATGGCCTCGCTGCATCAGGTGACCATTCCGGCGCACTGGGCGACGCTGGATGAGCCCGTGGCGCAGGCTTCAGCCATGATGCCGGATTTCATCCGCGATATTCTGCAGCCGATGAACCGCCAGTGCGGCGACCAGCTGCCGGTAAGCGCGTTTGTCGGCATGGAAGACGGCACCTTCCCCTCGGGCACCGCCGCCTGGGAGAAACGCGGGATCGCGCTGGAAGTGCCGGTCTGGCAGCCGGAGGGCTGCACGCAGTGTAACCAGTGCGCCTTTATCTGCCCCCACGCGGCGATCCGCCCGGCGCTGCTCAACGGCGAAGAGCAGGACGCCGCGCCGGCCGGGCTGCTGAGCAAACCCGCTCAGGGAGCGAAGGCGTACCACTACCATCTGGCTATTTCGCCGCTGGATTGCTCCGGCTGCGGCAACTGCGTGGATATCTGTCCTTCGCGCGGCAAGGCGTTAAAAATGCAGTCTCTTGATAGCCAGCGCCAGATGGCGCCGGTCTGGGACTATGTGCTGGCGCTGGCGCCGAAGAGCAATCCGTTCCGGAAGACGACGGTCAAAGGCAGCCAGTTTGAAACCCCGCTGCTGGAGTTTTCCGGCGCCTGCGCGGGATGCGGCGAAACGCCTTATGCCCGCCTGATAACCCAGCTGTTTGGCGACCGGATGCTGATCGCTAACGCCACCGGCTGCTCTTCTATCTGGGGGGCCAGCGCGCCGTCGATTCCCTATACCACCAACCACCGCGGCCACGGCCCGGCATGGGCGAACTCGCTGTTTGAGGATAACGCGGAGTTTGGCCTCGGCATGATGCTCGGCGGCCAGGCGGTGCGTCAACAAATCGCCGATGATATGACCGCCGCGCTGGCGCTACCGGTCAGCGACGAACTTAGCGACGCGATGCGCCAGTGGCTGGCGAAGCAGGATGAAGGCGATGGTACCCGCGAGCGCGCGGACCGGCTCAGCGAACGGCTGGCGGCGGAAAAAGAGGGCGTGCCGCTGCTGGAGCAGCTATGGCAGAACCGCGACTATTTTGTGCGCCGGTCGCAGTGGATTTTCGGCGGCGACGGCTGGGCCTACGATATCGGCTTCGGCGGTCTCGATCACGTGCTGGCGAGCGGGGAAGACGTGAATATTCTGGTGTTTGATACCGAGGTTTACTCCAATACCGGCGGGCAGTCGTCTAAATCGACCCCGGTGGCGGCCATCGCGAAGTTTGCCGCGCAGGGCAAACGCACGCGGAAAAAAGATCTTGGCATGATGGCGATGAGCTACGGCAATGTGTACGTGGCCCAGGTCGCCATGGGCGCCGATAAAGATCAGACGCTGCGCGCGATCGCCGAGGCTGAAGCCTGGCCGGGACCGTCGCTGGTGATTGCCTACGCCGCCTGCATTAACCACGGGCTGAAAGCCGGTATGCGCTGCAGCCAGCGCGAGGCGAAACGGGCGGTTGAGGCGGGATACTGGCACCTGTGGCGCTATCATCCGCAGCGGGAAGCGGAAGGCAAGACGCCGTTTATGCTCGATTCCGAAGAGCCGGAGGAGAGTTTCCGCGACTTTTTGCTTGGCGAAGTGCGCTACGCCTCGCTGCACAAAACGACGCCGCATCTCGCGGATGCGCTTTTTAGCAGAACCGAGGAGGATGCGCGCGCCCGCTTTGCCCAGTATCGGCGGCTGGCCGGTGAGGAGTAGAGGCCGGCGCGCAGGCCTTTAGCTATCGTGCTGCATGACCTTAAGCAGCGTATCCAGCAGGCCGGGAAAGCGCGCGTCTAAATCTTCCCGGCGCAGCGAAATCAAATTCTCCCGCCCCTGAGGCCGCTGCCAGATCACACCGCTGTCGCGCAGGACGCGCCAGTGGTGGGTCATGGTCGACTTCGCCACATCTTCATGACGCAGGGCGTTACAGCTCTGCTCGCTGCCGTCGGCAAGGATACGGATAATCTCAAGCCGCAGCGGGTTGCCGAGAGCGAAAAGGACATTTTCGAGGCGAATTTGTTCACGTTCGGGGTGATTGGCGATCATAATATTCCTGTGTCGGCGGCGGCGCAGCTCCGTGAGCAGCAGCCCGTATCGGCGGCTGGCCGGTAATATACCGAAACTGCTTTTCTAAAGCCACGCGGGTCGTCGCAGCTTCACCAATAGTAACGATAGCAAAAATAGTTCGAATATACTCGTACAGTTGTACTATGATAGATGCCGTTATATGAACGGCGGCCAATTCCGGCCGCCTGTTAACAGTCACAATGACTAAGGACGCATCATGCCCCGACCCATCCCCCTCGAACGTTATCGCAACATCGGTATCTCCGCGCATATCGATGCCGGCAAAACCACCACCACCGAGCGCATCCTGTTTTATACCGGGATGAGCCACAAGCTGGGGGAAGTACACGATGGCGCGGCAACCACCGACTGGATGGCGCAGGAGCAGGAGCGCGGGATCACCATTACCTCCGCGGCGGTGAGCTGCTTCTGGCCCGGCATGGACCGCAGCTTCGAGCCGCACCGGATTAACATCATCGATACCCCCGGGCACGTGGATTTCACCATCGAAGTGGAACGCTCCATGCGCGTCCTGGACGGCGCGGTGATGGTTTACGACTCCGTCGGCGGCGTGCAGCCGCAGTCGGAAACCGTCTGGCGGCAGGCGAATAAATACCACGTTCCGCGGCTGGCCTTCGTCAATAAGATGGACCGCCCCGGCGCGGACTTTTTCCGCGTGGTGCAGATGATGATCGATCGCCTGAAGGCCAATCCGGTGCCGATTGCGATCCCGGTTGGCGCCGAAGAGCACTTCACCGGGGTGGTGGATCTCATCAAAATGCGCGCCATTTTATGGGACGACGCCACCCAGGGGATGACCTTCAGCTATGCGCCGGTGCCTGACGACATCGTGGAAACCGCCCGGCTGTGGCGGGAGAAAATGGTCTCGGCGGCGGCGGAAGCCAGCGACGAACTGATGGATAAATATCTCGAAACCGGTGAGCTGGACGAGGCGGAGATCGTCGCCGGTCTGCGCCAGCGCACGGTGAAGGGGGAAATCCAGGCGGTGCTGTGCGGCAGCGCGTTTAAAAACAAAGGCGTGCAGCGGATGCTCGATGCGGTGGTTGAGCTGATGCCGTCGCCGCTGGATATCCCGGCGATTCAGGGCGTGGATGAGAAAGGGCGGCCCGTTGAACGTCATCCGGGCGACGACGAACCGTTCTCGGCGCTGGCCTTCAAGCTGATGACCGACCCCTACGTCGGACAGCTGACCTTTATCCGCGTCTATTCCGGGACGCTGAAAAAAGGCGATGCGGTATGGAATCCGGTGAAAGGTAAGAAAGAGCGCATCGGACGCATCGTGCTGATGCAGGCCAACGATCGCCATGAGGTGGACGAACTGCACGCCGGGGATATTGCCGCCTGCGTCGGCCTGAAGGATGTCACTACCGGCGACACGCTGTGCGACCCGGATGCGGTGATTACCCTCGAACGGATGGAGTTTCCGGAGCCGGTGATTTCGCTGGCGATTGAACCGAAAACCAAAGCCGATCAGGAGAAAATGGGTATCGCCCTGCAGCGGCTGGCGGCGGAAGATCCGTCGTTTCGTCTGCATACTGACGAGGAGTCCGGCCAGACGATCGTTTCCGGGATGGGCGAACTGCATCTGGAGATTATCGTCGACCGCATGAAGCGTGAGTTTGGCGTCGAGGCGAATATTGGGCGTCCGCAGGTGACCTATCGCGAGACGATCCGCAAAACGGTCAAAGAGGTGGAAGGCAAATTTGTCCGCCAGTCCGGCGGTAAAGGGCAGTACGGTCACGTGGTGCTGACCCTTGAACCGCTGGAGCCGGGAAGCGGTTTCGTGTTTGAGGACGCGACCAAAGGCGGCGTGGTGCCGCGCGAGTACATCCCTTCAGTGGAAAAAGGGCTGCGCGAAGCGATGGGCACCGGCGTGCTGGCGGGCTATCCGGTGGTGGATATCAAGGCGACCCTGACGTTTGGTTCGTATCACGACGTCGACTCGTCGGAGATGGCTTTCCGGATGGCGGCGATATTTGGCTTCAAGGAAGGGGCGCGCAGGGCCGACCCGGTTATTCTTGAACCGGTGATGCACGTGGAAGTGGAGACCCCGGAAGAGTACGCCGGGAATATTATGGGCGATCTCTCTTCCCGTCGCGGAATGGTGCAGGGGATGGAGGAGCGGTTCGGCAGCCAGATTATTCGCGCCGACGTGCCGCTGGCCGAGATGTTTGGCTATTCCACCACGCTGCGTTCGATGTCCCAGGGCCGGGCGACCTACAGCATGGAGTTCCACCACTACGCAGAAGCCCCGCGCAACGTGGCTGAGGCGATTATCGCCAGCCGCGCCAAAGGCTAAGCAACGTTCCCGGGTGCGACGCGAGGCGTCTTACCCGGGCTACGAGTCCTGCCATCGTTTGTAGCCCGGGTAAGGCGTTAGCCGCAACCCGGGAATTTCTGCCAATCAAACAATATCCTGCGCGTACTGCCACAGCGCCTTCAGCTGCGCCAGCTTCTCTTTATCGTCCGCATACTGCTGGTACAGCATCTGCAGCTCATCGGCGTAGGCCTGCAAAAACTCAGGCGTAAAGACCTGGCGACGGTGCTCTAACCAGCGCTGCTGCTCGGCTTCATCCAGCGTGCCGGGATAATTGCGCGCGCGATAGTTGAACAGCAGGCGCTCGATACGCTTATCGGCGAAGGTAATATCCAGCGCCGGCAGGTTGCGCGGCTCGGTTTCGAGTACGATTTTCATCGCCGCACGGTCGGCATCACTGAAAAAGCCGTTATACAGCTGCGTATCGACGTTATCGGACGGCACAAACGGCTCCGCTTCGGCAAAAATCGCCACCGCTTTCTCGCGTACCTGCGGATTGGCCCGCAGCAGCTGGGCGTTCTCCAGACAGCGCTGGATATTGATGCCCAGCCGGTCGGCATCCTGCGGACGCAGGGTGTTTTGCTGCGCCAGCACCGGGCATTTATTCAGGTGGACCAGCTTAATCGGCACCGCGGGCAGGTCGCCCAGCTCGCTTTTCGGCGTATACAGCCGCTCGCGCAGGGTGTCGGCATCGAGCTCCAGCAGGGGGGCGATGTCTCCGGCCAGGTCGACCATAATCACCGCGTTACGGTTGTCCGGGTGCCACGCCAGCGGGGCGACCAGGCTGGTATTGCCGCGCGCCGCGCCGAACATGCCGGAAACATGCACCAGCGGTTTGATTTGCGGCACGTCAATCAGCGTCGCCAGCTTACGCTTGTTGCGGTGGGCGTAAAGATAATCGAACAGGCGCGGCTGCTGGGTTTTCACCAGCTTCGCCATGGCGATAGTGGCGTAAACGTCGGCCATCGCGTCGTGGGCGTTGCTGTGTTCGATGCCATTAGCGACGGTCAGATGCTCCAGCCGGAAGCTCGGTAAGCCCTCTTCATTTTCCGGCCAGTTGATCCCTTCGGGGCGCAGCGCGTAGCAGGCGCGCATCACGTCCAGCAGATCCCAGCGGGAGTTGTCGTGCTGCCAGCTCCAGGCGTAGGGATCGTAAAAATTGCGATAGAGAATGTTGCGCGTCACTTCGTCATCGAAGCGCACGTTGTTATAGCCGACGATGCAGGTTTTCGGCACCGTGAACAGATCGTGAACGCGGCGGGCGAAAGCGGCTTCGTTGTCCCCCTTGGCGTTCGCCTCCTGCGGCGTTATCCCGGTGACCATGACCGCCTGCGGCTGCGGCAGATAGTCATCGGCGAGCCTGCAGTAGAAGACTTCGGGTTCGCCGACGATATTCAGGTCTTCATCGGTGCGAATGGCGGCAAACTGCGACGGTCGGTCGAGCGAGGGACTGGTGCCGAAGGTCTCGTAATCGTGAAATAAAAATCCGGGCTGGCTGGCGCTATCTTGCATAATCTGTTCATTATTCCTGGTGGCGAGCAGCCTTCATGGTAAACGATTTGCCGGGCCATCAGAAGGGTATCCCCTTTGTCACGCGTCGGCGATGTCATATTTTCTTGCAATTAAACCCTGATTTGAAACGAGAAGTTCCGTAAAAAGGACGGCGAATCTGTCAATTTAGAGGATATGCCGTTGAAAGGCCGTTTTTTTATTGCTGTATCTTTGCTCGCTGCGAGCGTTTCCTGCGCATTTGCCGCCAATGATTTTCCCGTCAACGTGACGCCTCCTTCTATTCAGGCCGGTTCCTGGGTGCTGATGGATTACACCACCGGCCAGATCCTGACCGCCGGTAACGAGCATCAGCAGCGCAATCCCGCCAGCCTGACCAAACTCATGACCGGCTACGTGGTCGATCGCGCTATCGACAGCCAGCGCATCACCTTTGACGACATCGTCACCGTCGGGAAAGACGCCTGGGCGCAGGGTAACCCGGTCTTTAATGGTTCTTCGCTGATGTTCCTTAAGCCCGGCGATCGGGTCAGCGTACGCGATTTAAGCCGCGGGCTGATCGTTGACTCCGGCAACGATGCCTGCGTGGCGCTGGCGGACTACGTCGCCGGCGGCCAGCCGCAGTTCGTCGCGCTGATGAACAGCTACGTGGAAAAACTGCATTTGCAGGATACCCATTTTGAAACCGTCCACGGTCTGGACGCGCCGGGTCAGCACAGTTCGGCCTACGATCTGGCGGTGCTCTCGCGGGCGATTATTCACGGCGAGCCGGACGTCTACCATATGTACAGCCAGAAGAGCCTGACCTGGAACGGCATTACCCAGCAGAACCGCAACGGGCTGCTGTGGGATAAGACCATGAACGTCGATGGTCTGAAGACCGGCCACACCTCGGGCGCCGGCTTCAACCTGATTGCCTCCGCG
This sequence comes from Klebsiella sp. Q11, assembly GCF_964241505.1. Taxonomy (NCBI): domain Bacteria; kingdom Pseudomonadati; phylum Pseudomonadota; class Gammaproteobacteria; order Enterobacterales; family Enterobacteriaceae; genus Klebsiella; species Klebsiella sp. Q11. The sequence goes on along the minus strand of NZ_CAXSXW010000011.1, from coordinate 137,872 downwards.
GTGGACGGCCAGCGCCGGCTGATTGCGGTGGTGATGGGGGCCGACAGCCCGAAAGGGCGTGAACAGCAGGCGGCGAAGCTGCTGCACTGGGGGCAGCAAAACTTCGATACCGTCCAGGTTCTGCAGGACGGCAAGCAGGTCGGCGTTGAGCGTATCTGGTATGGCGATAAAGAGCAGATTAAGCTGGGGACCGATCAGGACTTCTGGTTAGCGCTGCCGAAGTCGGAAGTCTCGCGCATTAAGGCCAAATACGTGCTGGATAACAAAGTGCTGGAAGCGCCGATCGCCGCCCACCAGCGGGTTGGAGAAATCTCCCTTTACGATGGTGATAAAGTGGTGGCCCACTGGCCTCTGGTGACGCTGGAAAGCGTTGGCAAGGGCGGCGTGCTGTCGCGCTTTAGCGATTATCTGCATCAAAAACTGTAACTTCTCCGCCGCTCCGCCCGGAGCGGCATCTCGTAGCTGTTTGATTATTATGCCGCTTCGGTTGGCGCTTCGTTTACTTTCACTCCATTACCTTACCCGGTCACCCTTCAGGAAAAAGCCTGGCGCTTGTGCGCCATAAATGGAGCTGGGAAAATGAAATACTTTGCGCGTAGTGCGCTTTCTCTGGGACTGTTCGCCGTTTTTAGCACTTCTGGTTTTGCCTCCGGCCTCGTTCTGGCCGATAACGAATTCCGCAATGATTTAGCCTGGTTATCCGACCGTGGAACCCTCTCGTTGAGCCTGTCTACCTGGCCTCTGAGCGAAGAGGAGATTAAGCGCGCGCTGGCCAATGCCCATCCGACAACGTCCGCAGAGCGGGTGGTACTGGGTCGGGTAAATCAGCGATTAAGCGCGCTGAAAGCTGACGTGCGCGTTACCGGCTACAGCTCCACTGATAAGCCGGGCACTCCGCAGGGGTTCGCCCAATCTTACCCCGCCGACCAGTCGCTTTCTCTCGCCCTGAACAACAGCGGCGAATGGTGGGATCTGCACCTGCAGGGCAATGTTGAAGGCGACAAGCGCATCAGTAACGGTTCGAGCGTGAACGCCAACGGCGCGTACGGCGCGGTTAAGCTGTGGAACCAGTGGCTGGCGTTCGGGCAAATCCCCCAGTGGTGGGGGCCGGGCTATGAAGGTAGCCTGATCCGCTCCGATGCCGCGCGTCCCATGACCGGTTTTCTGCTGCAGCGCGCCGAACAGCGGGCGCCGGAAACCTCATGGCTAAGCTGGATTGGCCCCTGGCAGTACCAGCTTTCCGCCAGCCAGATGAACCAGTACGCCGCCGTACCGCATACCAAAATCTTCGGCGGCCGCCTGACTTTTTCACCGCTCACCTCGCTGGAGCTGGGAGCCTCGCGCGTTATGCAGTGGGGCGGCGAAGGGCGGCCTTCCTCATTCAGCAGCTTCTGGGACGGCCTGACCGGCAATGATAACACCGGCGACTCGGCCGACGATCCCGGCAACCAGCTGGCCGGTTTTGATTTCAAGCTGAAGCTGGCGCCCACCCTCGGCTGGCCGGTGAGCATTTACGGCCAGATGATCGGCGAGGACGAAGCCGGATATTTACCCTCGGCGCACCTCTATCTTGGCGGCGTGGAAGGGCATCACCAGTGGAACAGCAATGCGGTTAACTGGTATCTGGAAGCCCACGATACCCGCTCGAACATGGGCCGTACTAACTACATCTATAACCACTTTATCTATAAAGACGGCTACTACCAGCAGGGCTATCCGCTGGGCGATGCGATGGGCGGCGACGGGCGTTTATATGCCGGTAAGGTGGAGCTGGTAACCGAAGAGAATCAGCGCTGGAGCGCGCGGCTGGTCTACGCTGAGGTCAATCCAAAAAACCAGCGAATCAATAAAGCCTTCCCGCGCGCCGATACGCTGAAGGGCGTACAGCTGTGCTGGAGCGGCGATGTTATGCCGACGGTACGCCTGAATACCTCCCTGTGGTACACCGACGCTAACCACAGCGCCAGCGACGATGTTGGGGCCAGCATCGGCGTTGAGCTACCGTTCAGTTTATAACCGTATGGCGGCGATTTTTTCATCTTCTTGCCGCGCGGATTTGTGAATTGCCGCACATACTGTGGGTGATAGTACTGCTAATTTATGTGTATATACATACAGTATTTTATCAACAGTGGAGGCAGCATGGACTATAACGTTAAATCCGTAGGCAAGAAGAAAATTGCTGGTTTTCATCTGGTCGGTCCCTGGGAGCAGACGGTAAAACAGGGGTTTGAACAGCTGATGATGTGGGTCGATAACAGCCAGGTGCCGGCGCAGGAGTGGGTGGCCGTTTACTACGACAACCCGGACGAAGTCCCGGCGGAAAAGCTGCGCTGCGATACCGCCGTCACGGTGGCGGACGACTACCAGATTCCTGAGGGTAGCGAAGGCGTGATGATGACCGAAATCGCCGGCGGCGATTATGCAGTTGCCCGGGCCAGAGTCGAGAATTTTGACTTTGCGACGCCGTGGTACCAGTTCTTCGAGAGCTTGATGCAAAGCACAACCCATCAGATGGCGATGAAGCCCTGTTTTGAAGTCTATCTTAACGATGGTAACCAGGATGGCTACTGGGATATTGATATGTATATCGCGGTCGAGCCGGCGGTGAAGTAGAACATTGTCCCTTCGTTTGACAAGGTTTATTACATTCGCGTGATGCTTGCGGCGAAAAAGCAGTTACAATTGGCCTTTTCGTTGTGTCGGAGTAGGTTGTGCGCGCGGATAAATCACTTAAGCCATTTGAAATTCGGCTGTATCGCCATTACCGCATCGTCCATGGCGTGCGAATAGCATTGGCCTTTGTGCTCACCTTTGTGCTGGTGCGCCTGCTTAACGTTCCTGAAGGCACCTGGCCCCTCATCACCCTGGTGGTGGTGATGGGGCCTATCTCCTTCTGGGGAAATGTCGTACCGCGCGCGTTTGAACGTATCGGCGGCACGATCCTCGGCTCGGCGCTCGGGCTGGTAGCGCTCAAGCTGGAGCTTATCTCTCTGCCCATTATGCTGCTGTGGTGCGCGGTTGCGATGTTCCTCTGCGGCTGGCTGGCGCTGGGCAAAAAGCCCTATCAGGCGCTGCTGATCGGCATCACCCTGGCGGTAGTGGTCGGCGCGCCGCCGGGCGACCTGACCACCGCGCTGTGGCGAAGCGGCGACGTGATCTTCGGCTCCCTGCTGGCGATGCTGTTTACCGGTATCTGGCCGCAGCGGGCCTTTCTGCACTGGCGTATCCAGATGGCCAGCTACGTCACCGCCTTCAACCGTCTGTATCAGGCGGGCTTCTCGCCGAACCTCGTTGAGCGTCCGCGTCTGGAAAAGCATATGCAGAAGGTGCTTAACGACGTGGTGAAAATGCGCGGATTAATTACCCCTGCCAGCAAAGAGACACATATCCAGAAGGCCATCTTTGAGGCGATCCAGACCGTCAGCCGTAACCTGGTGTGTATGCTGGAGCTGCAAATCAACGCCTACTGGGCGTCGCGTCCCGGCCACTTCGTGATGCTTAACGCCCATACGCTGCGCGAAACCCAGCAAATGACCCAGCAAACATTGCTGACTATCGCCCACGCATTGTATGAGGGCAATCCGCAGCCGATTCTTGCCAACAATGAAAAGCTCAACGAAATTGTGGCCGAACTGCGCCAGCTCATCAAAGAGCAGCAGGACGACAATTTCTCCGAAACGCCCATTCACGGTTATGTCTGGTTAACTATCGAGCTGGCGCGCCAGCTCGAACTGCTGTCGCATTTAATCTGCCGTGCGTTGCGTAAATAAAGACCAGACTCACGTGGTTTTTCCATCGCTTGCTTCGATTCAGCAGCGTTTAGGGTTATGATAACGGCAAAGGAAAAAACATTGTCATCAGCGGCTGCTAACAGTTATGTTAGCCCTATGTAGCAGTCGCTTTAGCGAATCCGAATCTCAAATATTAGGGGTATAAAAATGGAAACAACTAAGCCTTCTTTCCAGGACGTACTGGAGTTTGTTCGCCTGTACCGTCGTAAGAACAAACTGCAGCGTGAAATTCAGGACGTTGAGAAAAAGATCCGTGATAACCAGAAGCGCGTACTGCTGCTGGACAACCTGAGCGACTACATCAAGCCGGGCATGAGCGTTGAAGCTATTCAGGGCATCATCGCCAGCATGAAGAGCGATTACGAAGATCGCGTTGACGATTACATCATCAAAAACGCCGAGATCTCCAAAGAACGTCGCGATATCTCTAAAAAGCTGAAAGCGATGGGCGAAGCGAAAGTCGAAGATAAATCTGCCGAGTAAGCCCCGTTAATGCGCTCCGGCGGCGCTCGCTGCCGGAGTTTCTCTTCTTCCTCTTGCGTGACCTCACAGTTCCTTAGCAAAACCGCCCGCGCGACGCTGAACCTTTACCCAGGAATTTGGTATACTTCCGCCGTAAACATATTGATATCGGAAGGGTTTATCTCATGCTGTCCCTGCAACAGGTGCCGCCGCGATGATACTGATGACCGGCGACGCGCTTAGCGGCCAACGCCGTGACGCCGAATCTTTACTCAACTCTTTCGTTTCGGCGATCTTCATCGCTACCTCCCGGCTCTCCGACAACCAAATGGCCGCGCGCATTCAACACCACCGTGATACCCGGCTGGCCCACTGGCGGCTGGAAGAACGCGGGCAGGCTTTCTCCGCGCGGCAGCCGCGCGGATAAGTCTGGTCACGGTCGGTGGCGGGCGTGAATAACCGCTGCCGCGGGGTTTATCGACAGGAGTCATCACTCAATGATTAAGTCTTTTTTTGCCGCATTATCATTTATCAGCCGCCTGCCGGTCCCGGCGCGTTTATCCCAGGGGCTGGAAATTGAACAATATCAACGCAGTATCATCACATTCCCCCTGGTGGGGCTGCTGCTGGGGGCGATTGCTGGCGCCGTTGTGATGCTGCTGCAGCCGTGGTGCGGCGGCCCGCTCGCCGCGCTGCTCGGCGTGCTGGCGCTGGCGCTGTTGACCGGCGGGTTCCATCTTGATGGGCTGGCGGATACCTGCGATGGCATCTTTTCCGCCCGCCGCCGCGAGCGGATGCTGGAAATCATGCGCGACAGTCGGCTGGGCACTCACGGCGGGCTGGCGCTGATTTTTGTGCTGGTTGCAAAAGTGCTGGTGGTCAGCGAAGTGGCGCTGCGCGGCACGTCGGCGCTTGCCGCGCTGGCGGCCGCCTGCGCCGTCGGCCGCGGTATGGCGGTGCTGCTGATGTATCGTCAGCGCTACGCCCGGGAAGAGGGGCTGGGCAACTTGTTTATCGGCAAAATCACGCTGCGGCAGATGCTGATTACCATGGGGATCGCGCTGGCGCTGGCGACGCTGCTGCTCGGGGTCAACGGTCTGCGGGCGGCGCTTATCACTCTGGTGCTGGTTTGGGCGCTGGGTCAGGCGCTGAAGCGTACTCTGGGCGGGCAAACCGGTGACACATTAGGCGCGGCGATTGAGCTGGGCGAAGTCATATTTCTGCTGGCCCTGCTGTAGGCATTGTTTTATTCCCGGTGGCGCTGCGCTGACCGGGCTACCAGTCCACCGCTGTCTGCGGGCCGGTGCCCGGGCAAGGCGCAGCGCGCCGCCTGCCGGGAATGTGTCGGAGTGACGGATTGGCGTGGTTTCTCCCGGCTCGCGCTGCGCTTAGCCGGGCTACAAGTCCATCGCTGTCTGCGGGCCGGTAGTCCGAACAGGCGCATCGCGCCGCCTGCGGGGAATGTGCCGGAGTGACGGATTGGCGTGGTTTCTCCCGGCTCGCGCTGCGCTTAGCCGGGCTACAAATTCACAGCTGTCTGCGGGCCGGTAGCCCGGACAGGCGCAGCGCGCCGCCTCCGGGAAAATTATTCAGCGCACGTGCTTACAGCGCTTTTTGCCATACGCTCTGCGGCAAGAGGTAAACATCTGCCGGCGCCGTCATGCCGTCGGTCACGATATGCTGAATGCCGCTGGCCATTACCGCCAGGGTCACGTCAAAGGCGTTCAGGCTATCGCCAAAGCCCGCGGTCAGGTTGAGCATTGAACCGTTCGCCATCAGATAAACGGTTTTATCGCCCATCCGGTAAGCGTTGATATAGGGCATGACCTCTTCATGACGGAACTGGCGCAGGTACTCACAGTCAATCTCTTCCGCCACGTGACCCACGTTGAGAATAAACACCCCGTCTTTGGACTTATCCAGCGCCTGGCGGTTAACGACTTTTTTACCGCCGGTCGCCGTGGCCACCACGTCCGCGGAGGCAATCGCCTCCTGTAATTCAACGACGTGCCAGCCATCGTAGGCCGCCTGTAGTCTCCGCGCCGGGTCGATTTCCGCTACCATTACCTGGCCGCCGAAGGCCTTCGCCGCCGCCGCTACGCCCTGGCCAACCAGACCATAGCCGATGACCAGCACTTTTTTCTCATGCAGGGTCAGGTGGGTCGTCTGGAAAAAGGTGTGCCAGGCGGTCAGGCCGACCATATGACGGTTGTGCAGTCCCTCTTTTACCGGCAAATCATCCCAGTTAAAAATCGGGTAGCCGAGGCGAATATCGCCCAGGCGGCTAACGCCAGAGCCGGTCGCCTCAAGGCCCGCGACGATATTGCCAAACTCCCCGCGCTGATGCAGTAGGGTGGTAATATCCGCGCCCATTTCGCACAGATGCGTCGGCTGCCAGGCAATCGCTTTTTCCCAGGATTGCTGCCAGTCGGCGTCGCTCATATCCCGCCAGGCACAGGCTTCCGCGCCGCGCTCCACCAGCCAGGCGACCACGTCATCCTGCACCGTCGTTGGGTTACAGGTGGTAAGAAAAACCTTCGCCCCTTTCTCCAGTATTCCCTGCACCAGGGGGATCATTTTCATATCGAGGTGCATACAGCAGGCGAGACGCACCTGGCTGAGATCCGGCAGGGCGGCGACCTGACGCAGGGTGCGCGGCATATTCTGACTGGCCCATGCGATCTCTTTCTCTAATTTTATCTTGTTATTCAACGTGTTTGACCTTCAATCCATAGAATGCTGATACCCAGAGGTGAGGGGATTTTAACGTAGCGCGCGCCGTTTTTACATTCACAAAATGAATGACGAAAAGCCACGACAAAGACATGGTTGTTAAAATAAGGTTAAAAAAAGAAAATGAAACATAAGTTCTGATTATGACGTAAGCGAGCTACACGATGTTAAGCGTTTTACCCGGATCGCTCTTTTCGCGGATCCGCATTTTCCTCGGTCGCCTCAAGCCGCACGCCCTGCCGGTTGCCAGAAAACATATTGTTCTGGCCTCTCTCGGCGCCGGGACGGGACTGGCGGTGACCAGCATGTTCAGCCACTGGCTGTTAGGCGAGGTCAATATCTGGTTTATCGCGCCAATGGGCGCATCGGCAGTGCTGCTGTTTGGCGTCCCGAGCAGTCCGCTGGCCCAGCCGTGGTCGATTGTCGGCGGCAACGCGCTCTCGGCGCTGATTGGCGTGACCGTGGGAATGGCGATCCCGAACCTGGCGCTGGCCTGCGGCGTGGCGGCGGGGCTGGCGATCGCCGGTATGTATTTCCTGCGCTGCCTGCATCCGCCGGGTGGGGCGGTGGCGTTAACGGCGATCCTCGGTGGGGCGGGGGTGCAGAGTGAAGGCTACCACTTTGTTCTGACGCCGGTATTGCTCAATTCCCTGATGCTGGCGCTGCTGGCCATCGTCTTCAACAACATGGTGGGACGACGCTACCCGCACCCGCTGGCCGCAGAAGAGGTAAAGGCCAAAGCCGTACCGCTGGGCCTGTCGGTGACCCGCGATGATATTCACGCGGCTCTGCTGGACGGCCAGTTTCTCGATATCGATGAAGACGACGTGCAGGAGCTGCTGGAAAATATTGAACATAAAGCCAGACAGCGTATCGCCAGCGCCCGGCGATCCTGATGAGCTTTTCGGCTCTCTGGGGAACGCGGATTAACCCACGTGTTCCCCTTTTTATTGCCTTCCTCCCCGGCCATTAGCCTGAACCAGGCATTTTTCTCCCCCCGAAAGCAACAAGCTCTGCGGATCGTGACTGCGATCGACAAAATTGTCCATTCAATGAGCAAAAAGTTGACGCCCTTAACGAAATGAATATTTCAAAATAACTTGTTATGGATTTTTTAATCCGGTGGAGTATAACGAGTTGTTAAATAATGCACCCGGGTGCAAAGAGGTGCAAATGTATTCCTGATGCCAGAACCTGCCGTATCTGGTTCGGCAATGTGATCTTTTTATTCATAAAAACAAAACGATAGAACGCTCATCCCTGACAGGACAACAAAATGACCGATCATGTGATAACTGAAAGTCGTAAAACAGATAATGATAAGAAAATCAGATTAATAACCCTCGTCTCAACCATCGGTGGACTGTGCTTTGGTTACGACACCGGGGTTATTTCCGGCGCGCTGATTTTCATGAAAAACGATCTTGGCCTCACTCCTCTGCAGGAAGGGCTGGTGACATCGTTTTTATTATTCGGCGCGGCAATCGGCTCTGTCGGCGGCGGCTGGCTGTCCGACCGACAGGGACGGCGGAAAAATATTCTGTGGGTGGCGGTGATTTTTATCTTTGGCGCCCTCGGTACCGCCGTCGCCTGGGATATGTCGTCGATGATAATCGCCCGCTTTATTCTTGGCCTGGCGGTTGGCTGTGCGTCAGTGACGGTACCGATTTATATTTCAGAACTGGCGCGACCCGCGCAGCGTGAACGGCTGGTGACGGTCAACGAACTGATGATCGTCACCGGGCAGTTTCTCGCTTACTCCGTCAACGCTTCCATTGTCAATTTCTATCCCGACATGTCGCACAACTGGCGGCTGATGCTGGCCATTCCGGCGCTACCCGGCGCGCTGCTGTGGATTGGTATGCTGGTAATGCCGGAGTCTCCGCGCTTCTTCGTGCGTAAGGGGCAAATAGACAAAGCGGTTGCGGTGCTGAAAACGATTCGTCGGCCCGAAGAGGTGGAGCAGGAGATCCGCGATATCCAGCAGGTGAGCCAGATTGGCATCAACCATGGCCGATTTGTTGACGAGCTGAAGAGAAAATGGGTACTGCAGCTGATTTTGATCGGCCTGATGATTGTGCTGGCAACGCGCGTAACCGGCGTGAATACCATTATGTACTACGCGCCGACGGTGCTGAAAGCCACCGGACTTGGCGATGCGGCGGCGGTGACCGGCGCCGTGGCTAATGGCGTCGTCTCTATTCTGGCCACGCTACTGGGGATGCTGTTAATTGGCAGGCATTCCCGACGGAAAATGTTCTTTACCGGACAGATCGGCGTCACCCTTAGCCTGGTGTTGATTGGCCTCTCGTTCAAGCTCTTCTTCCATATGGAAACCGTCGATGGCGTCAGCGGCTTGCACGCCAACTTTACCGGTGCCAGCTACATCATTCTCGCCCTGATGCTGGTGTTCCTGACCTTTATGCAGGGTTGGATCGCACCGGTATTCTGGCTGATGCTCGCGGAAATCTACCCGCTGCGGATGCGCGGTCTGGGAATGGGTTTTGCGGTATTCGGTTTATGGATATTTGACTTCATCATTCAGTCTATTTTCCCGATTTTACTCAACAGCTACGGCGGTGGAATGACCTTCGGCTTCTTCGCGGCTACCAACGTCATAATGCTGATTCTGCTGGTGAAGTTCCTGCCGGAAACCCGCGGGTTAACCCTCGAACAAATTGAACAAAAATTCAGATTCTGATTTAGCAACGTGGAGGAATATATGACAGTTAATATCGGTTTAATTGGTTTGGGTATGATTGGGCGCGACCATCTCCAGCGTTTCCAGACGGTTATCCAGAACGCCAGGGTCAGCGCCGTCTGCGATATCAATCGTAATGTGACCGACGCTATTGCCCGCGAATATGGCGCTCAGCCCTATTACGATGCAGTCGAGATGATTCAATCAGACGACGTGGATGCGATCTTTATTTGCTCTATTGGCCCGGTACATAAAGAACAAATTCTGGCGGCCATTAAAGCAGGTAAACCGGTGTTTTGCGAAAAGCCGCTCACCCCGACCGCCAATGAAGCCAAAGCGATTATTGATGCTGAAGTAGCCTACGGCAAACGTATGCTGCAGCTGGGCTTTATGCGCCGTTTCGACCCGGGGTACAACCAGCTAAAAGCCACTCTGGATAGCGGTGAACTGGGGGAAATATTGCTCATCCACTGCGCCCATCGCAACGCCTCCGTGCCGGAGAGCTACACCCTGGAGATGGCGATTAACGATTCGGCGACCCATGAAATCGATATTATCCGCTATCTGCTTAACGAAAATATCGTTTCGGTGCGCGTCGATAAACCGCAGAAGAAAACGCGCAGAGCCTGCGCGCATCTGCAGGATCCGTTGATTGTGATTTTTGAAACTGAATCCGGCGTACGTATTGATGATGAGCTGTTTGTTAACTGCGATTACGGCTACGACATTCGCTGTGAAGTGATTGGCGAAAATGCCATCAGCGCGTTGACCGAACAGGCACTTACCACCGTCCGTTCGGCGCAGGGTTATAGCCGCGCTATCCCCAAAACCTGTATGGAACGTTTCGCCACCGCCTACGATCGCGAGGTGCAGAATTTCGTTGACCGGGTAAACCTGGGGGCGGAGATGAGCGGGCCATCATCGTGGGACGGATTTGTCGTGGCGATGGTATGCGATGCCGGCCTGGCGTCGCTGAAGGATGGCGAAAAGCACGCCGTCTCTCTGCCGGAGTGTCCGGCGCTCTACCGCTGACCCATTAACGAAGGGAGAGGCGCATGTTAACTCTGAAACCAGAAGATATTTTTATTGGCTGTCGGGCGAATTCAAAGAAAAAGGCGCTGCGTATTGCCGCGGATTCCCTGCAGGCCAGCGGCTACGTCAGCGAGGGTTTTTTTGAATCAATGGTGGAGCGCGAAAAGGCGCTCTCTACCTGGCTCGGGGCGGGGGTCGCCATGCCCCACTGCAGCAAGGAGGGCATTGATCTGGTGCGGCAAACCGGTTTCCAGCTGCTTCAGTTTCCGGATGGCGTGGGCTGGGGGGAGGGTAAAGTGGCCTTCCTTGTGGTCGCCGTGGCGGCAAAAAACAATGAACACATTGATGTTATAGCGGATCTGGCAGACCTGCTTGATGACGAAGTGAAAACCACGCTGCTGGCCAGCGCCGACAGCAAAGACGCGTTTATGCAGATCCTCGAAGGACACTCATTTAAGAAGGATAGAATATGAAACTGGCACTCTGTACCGATGTTCTCGCCGGCCTGGCGTTCCCGGAAATGCTCGATCGCGTCAAGCAGTACGGCATTGAGGGCGTGGAGATGACCGCAGGCGGCTGGTCGCCTTGTCCGCATGTTAAAACTGAAGAACTGCTGGCTTCTCCGGCAGCGCTGGCGGCGTTTCGCGGCGAGCTGGAAAAGCGCGGAATGGAGATCGTCGCGCTGAACTGTTCGGGTAACCCGCTGGCCCCCGGCGCCCTTGGCGAGAAGCACACCGCCAGCAGCTACCGTACCGTCGAGCTGGCGGCGAAGCTGGGAGTGAAAAAGATAGTCATGATGAGCGGCCTGCCGGGCGGCGGGCCGGACGATAAAATCCCTAACTGGATCACCTCGACGGTTTCCTGGCCGGACTATATGCCAGGCGTGATCGATTACCAGTGGAACGAGGTTGCTATTCCCTGGTGGCAGGCTTTTACCCGCCATGCGGCTGAACACGGCATCGAACAGATTGCCCTCGAGGAATTCCCCAGCCAGCTGGTTTACAACCCGAGCACGCTGCTGCGCCTGCGTGAGGCGGTTGGCGACATCATCGGCATGAATCTCGATCCGTCGCATCTGATCGCCATGGGGGCAGACCCGATTGCCGCAGCCCGTAAGCTTGAAGGGGTGATTTATCACGTCCACGGCAAAGACGCGCGTATTGAACGCGGGCTGGCGGATGTCGACGGCTTACTGGAATACCAGCCGGTTACGCAGACCAAAACCCGCACCTGGAACTACGTGGCGGTTGGCTGTGGACAGGATTTGAAGTGGTGGAAAGAGTTCTTCTCGGTGCTGCGCATGACCGGATATAACGGTTATGTGTCGCTGGAGATGGAGGACCTGACGATGAGCGTTGAAGCAGGGCTACGGACGTCTATTGATGCCCTCAACGCCACATTAAGTCAGTGACAACGGGCCGCGTTTTCCCTCCGGGGGGCGGGAGAACGCGGCGCGTTTTTTGTTGAGCGGATTTTATCTTTCTGTATTTTACGTTCTATTGGATGTTTTTTATCAGGAACGTTAAAACCGAGTATGAGCGCCCCTAAACGACAAAAAGCGACCGCCAGCGACGTTGCGTTACTGGCTGGCGTCTCCAAATGGACGGTTTCCCGGGCATTTACCCCCGGGGCTTCTATCCAGCCCAAAACCCGGGAAGAGGTGATGAAAGCCGCTAATATTCTGGGATATCGACCAAATTTACTGGCGCGTAGCCTGACGCAAAAGAAAACGCATATTATCGGCGTGGCGGTAGACGAGCTGCGCAATCCCAATATGGTGCTACTGCTTAACGAAGTGACCCGCCAGCTGCAGAATCGCGGCTACATGGCGCTGGTGATTAACGTTACCGACGAAGAAAACACCCGCACGGCGATGGCGCTGGCTTACCAGCTCCAGGTTGATGGTATCTTGTTTATGGCCACGGTCCTGACGCCGGAACTCATCGCGATTGCCACTGAAATTCATCGCGTTCCGCTGGTGCAGATTGGCCGTAATACCGATCATCCGGAAATCCAGGTGGTCAATATTGACGGCTGGATTGCCGGAAAACAGCTTGCCGAACTGCTGCTGGCGCAGGGGCATCGCACTTTTGGCTATATGAAAGGGCCGGATACCGCCTCGCACCATTTAATGAGGATGGAAGGATACGAAGCGGCGCTGGAGCAGGCAGGTTGCCGGCTTGATACTCTGCTGGTTGCCGGACAGTATTTACGTACCCGGGGATATGCGGCGATGAGCGACTATCTGGACGCGACGTCCGCAGGCGAAAGAGTGGATGCCCTGTTCTGTGAAAACGATATTCTGGCGATAGGCGCGCTTCAGGTGCTGCGCGAGCGCGATTTAACGATGGGTATTGTCGGTTTCGATAATATCGATGAGGCGGCGGCGCCGGAATGGCAGCTTACTACCTACGATCAGCGGCGCGAGCGGCTGGTGGAAGAGGCGTTGAATCGGCTCATCGATGTAACTGAAGGGCCGTCGGCGACCTGGCGCACCGGGGAACCCATCGTGCGCCAGTCCCATCGCCGCCAGGGCTAAAGTTCGCCGGTGATGTACTGCGCCACGCCGCAGCCAAAACTCCAGTCCCCTTTGTGGTTGCTGATTACCGAGACCATCAGATCATCGCCGCTCAGCCCGCAGTGCTCCTGGAGCTCAGCCAGCAGGGTGGCATAAAAAAGCTGCTTCTGTTCTTCGCTGCGCGGGCTGGTATATACCCTCACCACCACCACCTCCCGGCTTCGCGTCAGCCCCAGCCCGGTATCTTCAATAATCATATGATGAGCTTTGTTTTCGTGAACAATCTGGTAGCGATCGCGCTCTGGCACCTTGAACGCCTGCACCACGGCGCGATGTGCCGCATCCAGCAGGGTTTTGATCTCGCTTTCGCTGCGTCCTTCAATGATATCAAACGTCAGTAATGGCATAGCAGATGGTCCTTATTGTCGGATTACCTCAGTGATAGAGATGCTAACCCGTGCTGAAGCCGGCAAAAACCGCTATATTTGAACTCATTGTTTTTATCTGTGAACAATTACTATGCGCGAGATCCGCCCGGAAATTTACTGGACCCACCTGTACTGGCTTACGGTGCTGGAGGAGCAAAAAAGCTATACCCGCGCCGCGGAAAAGCTGGCGGTCAGCAAATCCGCCATCAGCCAGAAAATCAGCGAGCTGGAGCGGGTTACCGGTAAAACGCTGGTGCACCGAACCACCCGCAGCGTGACCTTAAGCGAAGATGGTCTGCGGCTGGTGGCGGAGCTGAACGAGCCGTTTGGGCAGATTCGCGAGATCTTTACCGGCACCTGCGACGAGGAAGGCGGCCCCCTGCGCGGTACGCTGCGCCTGACCGCGCCGGTCGCATTTTCACGTCAGCAGCTGGTCCCGGCCATCACCCCTTTTCTGCACCAGCATCCGCAGCTTCATCTCCAGCTGGAGGTGACCGACCGACTGGTGTCGCTCGCCAGCGAGGGGTTCGACCTTGCTATTCGCCACTGTCGCCGCGAGCTGCTGCCGGAGACCCACGTGGCCTGGCCGCTGTGCCGTACGGCCACCCTGGTGGTCGCCTCGGCGGACTATATTCGCCGCTTTGGTCGCCCCGATTCGCCTGACGCGTTGCGTCAGCATCAATGCCTCACCTACCCGCGCGGGCCGCAAAGCCCGCACTGGACCTTTGAGCGCGACGACGAGCGGGTGAGCGTGAAGGTGCAGGGGCCGTTTGCCACCAATAACAGCGAATCCCTGCGCGACGCGGTGTTGGCGGGGCTGGGCGTTGCCTTACTGCCGGATTTTAGCGCCAGGGAGGCGATTGGCCGCGGGCTGGTTCAGGAGCTGCTGCCGGGATGGCGGCCGGTGGATGCGTTTGCGGAAAGTCTGTACGTCATTCGCCCCTACACGCCGCGCGTATCGCGGGCGGTAGAGACGTTTAGCCGCTATCTGAAGGCGACCTTCAGCTGATATTTTCCAGCTGCTGCGCCAGCGCCTCGCGAAAGCGGGGCAGCAAATCGGCGCCTTCTGAAACCAGCTCCGCCAGGGTCACGGTTTTATCGGCGCGGTATTCCCGCCCGCTGCCAAGCCGGGCTTCGAAATCATTGGCCGCCCGGTGAGCCGCCGCCAGGTCGGCATCCAGCAATACCACCGCGTGCGCGAGAACCACATGGCCTCGACCTTCCGCCATCGGTCGCCAGTACTGGGCCGTGCTGGCTATTTTTCGCACCTGCTCGCCCTCGCCGCAGGCCAGATTATAGCGACCATCGCAAAATGAACCGCTAACCGCCCGGCAGTGGCTGGCCACGCCAAAGGTCGCCAGCGTGCGCTGCAACAGGCCGCAGAGGAAAAGATAAATCGGCTCTGCGGCTTCGCCCAGCGAGTGATAGACCGGCCAGGCCAGGCTGAGATTGACAATTCCCGGCCCCTGCGGCACCAGCCCGCCGCCGGAGCGGCGCTGCCAGACCGGCCATCCCTGGCCGGCGAACTGCTCGCTCACCGCCGGGAGTTCGGCAAATTTCCGGTAGCTTCCCGGCACCACAAACCCCTGCGGGGCCTGCCAGAGCTGAGCCACCGCCTCACCGTCGAGCGCCCGGGCAAACAGCGGCTGCTCGGCAAGGGTGGGATCGGCAAAGTAACCAACCGGTAGCTGCTGGTGGCTAAAGCGCAGCGGCCAGCAGGGTTCCTGAATCATGATTTCTCCTTATCGGCGCTATTCGCCATGGCGGCTGGGTTTCATCAGCATCGCCGTAAGGGCGGAGAGCAGGCAGCCTGCGGTCAAGTAGATAGCGACGCTATGCCAGGCGCCGCCGGATAAGGTGACCAGGGCGGCGGCGATAAACGGCGTGAAACCGCCGCCGACAACGCTGGCAACCTGATACCCCACGCCGGCCCCGCTGTAGCGATAGCTGGCGCCAAACATTTCGGTAAACATTGGCTGCTGAACGCAAACCACCATATCGTGCGCAATATTTGCCAGCATAAGCGCGAAAAACAGGATCCAGAAGTATGACTGGCTTTCGAGCGCCATAAAGAACGGGAAGCCGCTGAGGGTGCCGATCAGCGCCCCGGTGATATAGACGCGGCGACGGCCAAAGCGGTCCGCCAGCCAGGCGAAGCAGGGGATCGTCAGGCAGCTGATGGCGCCGACAAGCAGGCCAATATTCAGAAACAGCTCGCGCGGCAGGCCGAGATTCTGCGTGGAATAGTTAAGCGCGAAGGCGGTGACGATATACATCGTCAGCAGCTCGCACAGGCGCAGGCCGATAATCATTAAGAACGCGCCCGGATGGCGGAACAGCGCTTCCACGACCGGCAGCCGCTTTTTCTTCGGCTGCAGCTGCTGTTCGCGCTGCTGCTGTTCAAATTCGGCGGATTCCGCCATGCCGTTGCGGATCCAGAGCGCCGCCAGCACCAGCACGACGCTAAACAGGAACGGCAGACGCCAGCCCCAGCTGAGGAACTGTTCATCGGTGGTGCAGGAGCTTATCAGCGACACCAGCCCTGTAGAGAGCAGCAATCCGACACCGTAGCCCACCTGCACGCCGCTGCTGTAGAACGCCTTCTTATTTTTCGGCGCGCTCTCTACCGCCAGCAGAGCCGCGCCGCCCCATTCGCCGCCCACCGCAAAGCCCTGGACGGCGCGCAGCAGGACCAGCAGAACCGGCGCCCACCAGCCAATCTGGCTGAAGGAGGGCAGCAGACCGATACAGGCGGTGGCGATCCCCATCATCCATACCGTCAGCATCAGCATGCGTTTGCGCCCGAGGCGATCGCCGAAATGGCCGAAGATAATGCCGCCCAGCGGGCGGAAGAGGAAGCCGACGCCGAAGGTGGCAAAGGCGGCGAGGGTGCCCATTGCCGGGCTGATTTGCGGGAAAAATTCCCGGTTAAATACCAGCGCGGCGGTGATGCCATAGAGAAGAAAGTCGTACCAGTCGACCACGGCCCCGGCGAAGCTGCCCCAGGCCGCTCTGCGGGCGCGGTTGAGTGAACATGCCTCCTTGCCGGGGCGCTGAGAAATTAACGTTGAGTCCATACCTGTCCTGTCTGTTGCTGAGTTTTTAATTATTGGAATGAGACGCTTTCCGAATTCGCGCCTGTCCTGAGACTACCGCGCAGAAGGGCATGTGAAAAGATTTTTACCTGCTCTGGGCGTTTAAAGGCATAAAGCGTTTGCTTCGCCGGGGGATGAACGCCCTTGTAGCCCGTTCAGAATGCGAGCTTAGGACTTCGCTTATTGTTTTTAATTTTAATTTTTGAACCCAACGGGGACACCTTTTAAGAAATGACTTAAATGGTTTACAATTAACAAGTCTCCAATTTCGGAAGGGTGAGTTAAATGCGTTTAATTTTTGCAGCTTTATTTTGTGTCATGGTTTCGCCTTCCGCTTTTGCAGAAAAACTGCCAGCGCCTGTCGGCAAACCCGTTTTAACTATTTCCGGCCTGATTGCTAATACGAATGAGGGCGATACCGCCGTTTTTGATGTCGCCGCATTAGAAAAGCTGGGGATGGAAACGCTGGTGACGACCACGCCATGGTATTCGGGCAAGGTCCGCTTTGACGGCATTTCCCTCAGTAAACTCATGGATTTAGTCGGCGCCAAAGGCAAGTCAGCCCGGGTGCTGGCGCTCAACGATTACACCACGATTGTCCCCCTGGACGACTTTCATAAATTTCCGGTAATTTTGGCTTTAAAAATGAACGGCGAATATATGCGCATTCGTGATAAAGGGCCCTTATTTATTGTTTATCCTTACGACAGTAGCCCGGAATTGCAGAATCAGATTTATTATTCCCGTTCGGCATGGCAGGTTTCGAAGATTATAATTGAGTAAGGGTTTGATCTTGAATCGAATACTCACTGCCATTATTTTGTCGCTCTTCATTGTGACCGGTTACATTACTTATCTGGTGCATGAGCGGCAAAGTGAGCTGCAAAAATTAACCCGTTATACTGATTCGTGGTCCGTTTCCCAGATAGTCTCCGAGTACATGCGCCTCGAGGCGCGACTCAGCGCGATGGGGCTGGGGGTGAAGGGAAGCGACCACGATGAGGTGCGCCTGCGTCTGGAAATTATGATGAGCCAGATTGCGCTGCTGCAGCAGGGTGATTTGGGAAAGTTTATCGGCAAAGATCCTCACCGTAAGGCGATAGTTAACAGCCTGATTGATCTTCTGGACCGGCTGGATAAGCAGCTGGACACCATGACGACAGCGCAGCTGAAGCTGATGCTGCAGGAGATGAGTACCCTGGACGGGCCGTTGACCTCGCTCGCGTCCACCTCGCTCGCCCAGGATTTTAATCTGGTTAATCTGACCCACGATAAAATACAAAATCTCTATTACATCTATTCGGCGATTTCCATTCTGCTGATTGTTCTCTGTATCACGCTCGGGCTGTTGATGCTGAAGCAGAATAACACCCTGCGTCGCGCCCACGTGCGGATGAAATTACTGGCGACCGACCTGCAGGCCTCAAAAGAAAAGCTTCAGGTGCAGAACCGCCGTCTGCAGTACGATGCCTACCATGATTCGCTCACCGGGATGCCCAACCGTCTCTCTTTCTGGCAACGTCTGCAGGAGGTCGTCAATCAGGTGCGGCCCTATAACGGCTCGGCGGTCGTGATGCTGTTTGACCTGGATAATTTCAAGGACGTCAACGATACCCAGGGTCATGATGCCGGGGATAAGCTGCTGCAGGATTTGGCCAGCCGTCTCTCCTTTTTTCGCAAAACGTCAGAAACGCTCTACCGGCTGGGAGGGGACGAGTTTGCCCTGGTTTCCCATGATTTAACCGAAGAGATGGCGCTGGAACGGGCTAAGGTGATCCGGGAAAAGATCAGCCAGCCGTATCAGATTTACGACTCGCTGATCCAGATTGGCGCCTGTATCGGGATTGTCATCTCTGACGGGGAAAGCCGTACCGACTATTTATACAAATGCGCCGACCTGGCGCTGTATGAAGCGAAAAAAGAGGGTTCCGGCAACGTTCAGGTATTCCGTCCCGGACTGCTTCAGCGCCAGCAGGAGAATAAATCCTTTGAAGATGACCTGATGCAGGCGCTGAACAAAGGTGAGTTCAGGGTTTACTACCAGCCGATAGCCGACACCATGAACGGTGAAATCTACGGCTACGAAGCGCTGGTGCGTTGGTTTCATCCGCTGCGCGGCAGCGTCCCGCCGACCGAATTTATTCCGGTAGCGGAAAAGATTGGCCTGATTAATCAGCTGGGCGAGTGGGTGCTGCGAACCGCCTGCGAAGCGGCCGCCAGCTGGTCGTCGCCGCTCAAAGTGTCGGTTAACGTGTCGCCGGTTCAGTTAATGAACAGTTCACTGACCGATACCGTGGTAACCATCTTAAGAACAACCGGGCTGGATCCGTATCGGCTGGATTTGGAAATTACCGAGTCTGACGTCTTTAACGAAAATACCCGTTCTCTCGAGATCCTGAGCCAGCTGCGCGAGCTCGGGGTGCAGATCTCCATTGATGATTTTGGCACCGGCTATTCTTCGCTATCGCGGCTAAGCTATTTCCCGTTCGATAAGATAAAAATCGACCGCTCTTTTGTGATTAACATTCCCGATCAGAAAGATGACCTCGATATCGTGCGGCTGATTATCAGCATGGGTAAAAGTCTGCATATGCGCATCGTGGCCGAAGGTGTCGAAACAGAAGAGCAGCTGCAGTCCTTACGCAAATTAGGCTGTGACCTGGTCCAGGGGTATTTAATCGGTAAACCGGGACCGCTAAGTTCACCTGAAAATAAGTAATTTGCCTTTTAATATGGGCGGTTTTAGTTTATCTAAAATCGCCCATATTTATTTTTGAATAGATCTAATCCCTAATGAGTACAATAAGGGGTAGGAAAACGTATCGGTAAAAAATAATACCCGCAATGATTAAAAGGGGTATATCATATGCAACATATTTTCCCATTTTCGACCGTATATGTGGTGCGTTAAGAGAGGCGAAATCATGCAGCGAATCATTATTCCTACCCACTATGTGCATACCCGGAGCACGCCGCTGTGGACGAAGCGGACGGCGCCGGCCTCAATCTGGAAGCGGCATCTGGATGCCGGTACCCGGCAGGGCGTCTATCCGCGCCTGTCGGTGATGCGAGGGGCGATACGCTATCTCGGATATGCCGATGAAACCAGCGCGGAACCGGTTGAAACCCTGACCATTGCCGAAGGTGAATTTGGCGTTTTTCCGCCCGAAAAGTGGCACCGCATCGAGGCGTTAACCGAGGATACCGTTTTTAACGTCGATTTTTACGTTGACCCTGACATTCTGATTGAGGGATAGGTAATATGATGAACAGTGAAAATAAAGGCTATTCGTTAGCGGCGATCAACGGGAATAATAAAGATAAAAAAGAAAAAGTGTATCTTAAGCCGATGGCCCTGTATGTCCCTGATATCGCCACCCAGGCCGTGGCTGAGCTTATTTCCACGCTGTCGGTGGAAAACGCCGGAGGAAAGGGGTTTATATTGACGGTGACCAACAATAATAACGGCGTCTCGGTCGATAGCGAGTTTGCTTCTCTGGCTGAGCTGCAGGATCCGCAGACGGCGGCCGATGCGGTAAAAGATCTGATTAATATTGTCCGCGGCTACGAGTCCGACGAAGAGACTAACGTCTGCGGCTGGTAGTCATTTGCCAACGCAGAATCGTCAGCTGTCGTCTATCGTCAGCTGACGCTGGACGGCTCTCGGTGGCCTGCGTCAGCCGTATCCCGCGGTATTTAGCGGCGCGTAATATGTTTAACATTGTATTTGTTGGTATTCTGGTAAATATCGGATAAATCAACAATGGTATTGTTATGGGCATAGCTGATCGACTGCACCCGTAGCAGCAGGCTGTTTTGTGGAACCTGTAAGAGCTCTGCTTGCTCCCGGGTGGCCAGAACCGGGGTATAGCTGCGGTGGCTCTCCAGGATGGTGATATTGCACTCTTTCTTGAAATAGTTAAATTTCGATCTTTCCAGATTTCCAACGCTTAGCCAGGGAAAAATCGCCACCGGTATATAGCTGTTCTCAATCAGAATAGGCGCGTCGTCAATCATCCGAATGCGTCTGACGTAATAGACCTTCTCTCCCGGCTCAATTTTTAACTGTTGTGCGATAGCCAAAGGCGCATCGATCATCGTGAACTCAATGACCTTATTGCGATAGTTGGTGACGCCGCCGATGTGCATCTGGTAGTTGAAGCCGTCAAGTTCCCCGCCGCGATAATTGCTCTTACGCGCCACGTATGAACCGCTGCCGTGGCGTTTGACAATCAGCTTCTCACTTTCCAGCAGCGTGAGCGCCTTACGCAGGGTCATGACGGAGACCTGCAGCTCCCCGGCCAGCGCTTTTTCACTCGGTAGCGCATCTCCCACCTCGAATTCATCGCTATTGATGCGATTTTTTAGCCTGTCTGCGATTGTTTTATATATCACTTATAGATTTCTCGTGGTGTGTTCTGTCAGCGGATTATAATTTTATCTTTTTAATAATTAACGTATTTTTATCATTGCGGGGCGTTGTTTTGTCTCTGTCATCTATTTATCTGCTTTTACTTATATATCTGTTGCCGCAAGAGAGATATGACTTTCATCACAGATGACGATTTCACCGCTCTGAATTATGTCTGCCGGCGCATAGGCTGAAACGCATGTATCGGGCGCTGACGGCCGATGTGCGGGACAGGGGGTGAGGATGATCGGGGTAAAAAAATTACAGGATTTTTCGAAGGCCATGATTGGGCCGGTTTTGTATCTGCCGGTTATTGGTCTGCTGATTGCGTTGTTTAGTATGACAACCAATAAAATCTGGGTCGCAGAAGAGAGCTCGCTTTATCTGCTGGGGAAATACGTTTCCAGCATGCTCTGGGCCATCATGAACAATCTTGGCTTCTTCTTTTGCCTCGGGCTGGCCAGCGGGCTGGCAAAAACCCGAAAAGCGGAAGCGGCTTTTGTTGCCGCAATGACCTGGTTTATGTACCTGGCGGCCAACAATAGCTGGCTTACTCTGACCGGGCGGCTTGTTGAGGGGAGCAGCAACGCGCAGCTTTACGGCAGCGGGCAAACCTTTATTTTTGGCTTCCAGGTCATTGATATGGGCGTGTTTCTTGGCATCATTCTGGGCTGCGCGGTGGCTTTCATTCATAACCGCTTTGTCGACATCGAGTTTCGCGGCGCATTCTCAATTTATGGCAACAGCAAGCTGGTTCTGATCGTAATGATCCCGCTGGTCGGCGTGTTTGCCATCGCCACGGTGTACGTCTGGCCGATTGTTGAACACGGCATATCGGCGCTGACCGGGGTGATGAAAACCTTCGGCGCCGCCGGCGTTTTTCTGTACGGTTTTCTCAATCGTTTTCTTATCCCGACCGGGCTACACCACCTGATTTGGTCGCCCTTTGTCTTTACCTCCATTGGCGGACAGCTGTTGATTGATGGCCAGACGGTGGTGGGGGCAAAACCGATTTTCCTCGCTGAAATTGCCCATAGCGCCGGGCCGTTAAGCGACTCGGCGCGATTTCTCACCTACGGTATGGTGAAAATTTTCGGTACCGCCGGAATGGCCCTGGCCTTTTATACAACCGCCAGGCCGGAAAATAAGCAAAAGTTGAAAATCACGCTGATTCCTTTGATTGTGACTTCATTCCTGGTGGGGATCACCGAACCTTTTGAGTTCTTATTTATCTTTACCGCACCGTTGCTATGGCTGGTTTATTCATTACTGGACGGTTTTTTCCAGATGCTGGCGTGGCTGCTGGATGTGCGGGTCTGCGCCACCAACGGCATTATCGATTTTATTGTTTACAACATTCCGGCGGGAGCGCACCTCACGCGCTGGCCTGTGTTTGTCGCGCTGGGGCTAATGGAAACCGCGACGATGTTTTATATCGGTAAGTTTCTGATTTTACGTTTCAAAATGCGTACGCCGGGCCAGGAGCAGCAGGGGGAGGGGCCTAACCAACCGGCAAGCGTAAGCGCGCCTGACAAGGCTTCCGGCGAGCAGGTCATTCTGGGTCTTGGCGGCAAAGAAAATGTCTGTTCGGTCGAGAACTGTTTTACGCGGCTTCGGGTTGACGTGCGGGACCCCGCATTAATTCAGGAACAGATTCTGAAGACCAGCGGCGGTACCAGCGTCATTATCAAAGGCAATCACGTTCAGGTTATTTATGGTTTAGGGGTTAATAAAATCCGTAATGCCGTGAATCGCTATTTAGATGTACATGAATAATGAGGTGGAAGATGAAAAATAAATTCGTTGTGACCATAGCCGGCGGCGGCAGTACGTATACCCCAGGGATTGTTATGATGCTGCTGGAAAATATGGACAGGTTTCCGTTAAGCGAAATTCGTCTCTATGATAATCATCACGATCGCCAGCGCGTGATTGGCGAAGCCTGTGCGATTCTGGTGGCTGAACATTATCCGCACGTTGCTTTTAGCTTCACCACCGACCCGCAGGAAGCCTTTACGGGCGTCGATTTCGTGATGGCGCATATTCGCGTCGGCCTCTATGAGATGCGCGAGAAAGACGAGAAAATTCCGCTTAAATATGGCGTGATTGGCCAGGAAACCTGCGGCCCGGGCGGTATTGCTTATGGTATGCGCTCTATCGCCGGCGTCCTTGAGCTGGTTGACTACATGGAAACGTATTCGCCGGGCGCGTGGATGCTCAACTATTCCAATCCGGCGGCGATCGTTGCCGAGGCCACGCGTCGACTACGCCCGACAGCCAAAATTATTAATATCTGCGATATGCCGGTGGCTATTGAAGGGTTATTCGCCGATATTCTCGGGCTGAAATCGCGTAAAGAGATGAACGTCCGTTATTTTGGTCTCAACCATTTCGGCTGGTGGACCAGCATTACCGATAAGGCCGGCAACGATTTAATGCCGGCGTTAAAAAACCACGTTGCCGAGCTGGGCTATTGCAGTCCGAAAGAGGATTTTCAGCATAAAGCGCCGAGCTGGATTGAGACCTTCAAAAAGGTGAAGGACGTTTTTGCGCTGGATACCGATACGTTACCCAATACTTATCTGAAGTACTATTTTTATGCCGACTATGAGGTTGCCCATTCAGACCCTGACTTTACTCGCGCCAATGAAGTGATGGCGGGGAGAGAGAAGGAGGTGTTTGATATGGCCAGAGAGATCGTCGCCCGGCAAAGTGCCAAAGAGGCGCATTTCCATGCCGGGGCGCATGCGACCTTTATCGTCGACCTCGCCTGCGCCATCGCCTTTAACACCCAGGAGAGAATGCTGCTGATTGTGGAAAACAACGGCGCTATCGCGAATTTTGACGAGACCGCGATGGTTGAAGTGCCTTGCCTGGTGGGCGTTAATGGCCCCGAGCCGCTGGCGATGGGTAAGATCCCGCTGTTTCAAAAGGGGATGATGGAGCAGCAGGTGGCGGTTGAAAAACTGGTGGTCGATGCCTGGGTTGAAGGAAGCTATCAGAAGCTCTGGCAGGCGATGACCCTGTCCAAAACGGTACCTAGCGCTTCGGTCGCAAAAGCTATCCTTGATGAACTGATCGTCGCCAACCGTGGCTACTGGCCGGAGCTGCGCTGAAGTGTCGCCAATGCCCGATGTTTTCCATCGGGCGTTACCGGTACCGCGATGGCGGAGCGATGCTCCGCCTCGCCCGAAAGCGGCTGAAGAAGCTCCGCCACGTTCTCCCTGCCAACCGGCGCCGAGAGGTAGTTGCCCTGAAAGCGGTCGACTCCCAGCGCCTGCAGTTTGTTGAATTTCTCAAGGCTATCTACGCCTTCGGCAATACAGCGGCTGCCGGTCAGCTGGCAGTAGAAGATAAGGCTTCTGATCAGCGCCAGCGCGTGCGGATCGCGCTGCATATCGTTGACGATGCTCATATCCAGCTTGTAAGCGCTGAATCTCATCGTGCGCACCGGAAACATTACGCTGCTTTGCGAGAAGCAGTCATCAAGCATGATAGGGAAGCCGCGCTTTTGCAGGCGGGCGATATTTTCGGCGATTTTGCCGTGACCGTTGAGGTCGGTATTTTCAGCAAACTCCAGCACCAGCCTCTGCGACCTGTGCGGCTGACGCAGCTGCTGGCGCGCGGTTTCCATCATGCGAAGCAGGTTCTCGTTACCGGCGACGGCGGCGGGAATATTCACGGCGAAATAACACTCGCCGGAATGCTGATTAATATTCTGCACCGCTTCCTGAAGGACAAACGCGGTGAGCACCAGCCAGGCATATTCCGAGCGTATTTGCGGTAAAAAATCGCCGGCAGCCAGCACGCTGCCGTTTCGGTTCCAGCGGGAGAGGATCTCCATTCCCTTTACCTGATGATGTTCATCGGTAATGGGCTGAAATACCGGAAAAATCTGTCGGCTGTGGATCGCATGGACAAGTTCACGCTCGAAAGCGGAAAGGGCGGCGATGCTCTCGCTTTTCTGGTCTCTTATCTGGCTGCCGGGAAAGCGGGCGGCCATTTCAGGGTGGTGTTCCACCATTTTTTTTAATCCTGCGGTTCTTTGATTGTAGAGCGTCTTGTGGCTGATGCCGCGGCGTTGAGCCTGAGCGCTGGCGCGGTAGCCGCAGAGTAAACCGAGGATAGCGTCCAGCTCCGGCCGGGTGATCCCGGCGGGGCGCTTGCCGAGCGCTCGCGTTTCATCCTCTGCCAGCTGCTCAAGAGAGGGGTATTCTTCGAGCACGGCGTCGCGCAGCAGCGCCGCCAGGCAGGGGACCGGCAAATCGGAAGCGGCGGCCCGTACGGCGGTAAGCAAACGCCGGTCTGCGACCTGATGCACCAGGGTGGGCCACAGCCAGCTTGCCGGGCTGCGGCTCAGGAACAGCATGGGCAGCGGCGTGGGGGACCGCGCCAGCAGCGCGGCGGCCCGCTTCAGGGTTGCCAGTAGCCCGGCGGGGCCTTCCGGGAGAAACACCACCACGCGGCGAACGCCGGCAGGCAGGGGCGGCGTCTCCGGGGGCAGCACAACGGGTCGGGCTCCTCCCTTCGCTATTATCCCGCTCAGCCCCTCGGCAGCCAGCGAACAGGGCGACAGGATAGCGACGAGCGGCTGCCCGCCGCCGGGGGGCGGGAGATTATTCGTAAACAAAAGTCACTCCGATAATCGACTGCACGTTACCCGCGGTCACCTGCCCGCTGGTGCGCGCGTAGTTGGCGGTTAATCCGAGGCTGACCGCCGAGGTGCCCACGTTGCCTAACGACACCGTACTGTTGGCGGGTACGACGCTGCCGTTACGCGTCAGCTGAACGCCCACCCCCTGGGCAGGGGACGCTGAGGCGGTATTGGTAAATATCGAGTTGCCCGCGTTCTCCGTGGTGCCGGAGAGGTAATAGCCGAGATTCTGGTTTTGCGCGCAGTAAACCGTCAGCGGAATGGCGGCGGATGCGGGATATTCCGGCAGCGTCACCGTCACATCGCGAGCAGAAACGTCGCAGCCGCCGGTTGGCACCACGACGTTATTGTTGGCGTAAATGTTCCACACGAACTGGAAGTCGTCGTTATCCTTGTTGTTGGTCTGACGCAGGATCAGGACAGCGATCAACGACCCGGCGGAAATGGCGACGCCGCCTGCGCTACTGACGGGCGTCAGATAGAGGACGGTAGGCCAGGGGCTATCAACAATGGAGCTATAGGTCATACGCGCCGTTTCGCTGGTGGTTGGAAACGGGTAGCTGATGCCGTTATACCTGACGGTGCCGGAAAAGCTCGACAGCACCCCGCCGTAGGCCGAGCCGCGCTGCAGCGTTACGTAGTCGATCATGGAATCCGGAAAGTCGTTATGACAGAAAATCTGCGTCGAGAGATCCACCACCAGGTTCTGCCCGACGCTGACCGCCGGCGCGAGGTTCACGTAAACATTCGCCGATCCGCCGCCGATGGGGATTGTCACCCCGGCGGCGGTTTTACAGGCGAACGACCAGGCGTTAAGCGACCAGCCCGCCAGCAGCAGCGTTAACAGCAGGGTGATTATCTTTTTCATTACTCTGTTCTCCTGGCTCAGGCGTAGGTATAGGTGACGTTAATCACCGCCTGAATAGTTCCTTGCGTCGCACCGCCGTTGACCGTCAGCGCTCTGACCTGTAGCGGGAAGCTGGCGGACTGGGTGGCGTCGTCGACCTGTACCTCTTTTCTCGCGCCGGTGTTCAGCGTGGTGCCGCCCTCATCCTGCAGCTCAAGCTGGATGTTGCCGGCGGTACCCTGGTTCTTGTAATAGCCGGTGGCGTCCGCCGTACCGCTGAAGCTGGCGGTGACCCGCGACGTGCCGACCGGGCAGTTGCTCAGGGTGAGCGCCACGCTGTGCCAGGGCGAAGCGGCGCCGGCGGAAACCAGGCTAAAGGTATAGAGATCGCCGAGATCGACGGTGGCGTTAACGGTGGAAACGGTACAGGGTTTGGCCACCACTTTACCGTTAACGGTAATGGTGACGTCGGCGGCCTGTAGCGTCGGGGAGGACGCCGCCAGCATCGCGGCCAGCAGCCATCCGGAATAGGTCGGGTTCATCAGCGCCTCCGGTTACTGAAATTCAAGCGTGAATGTTGCGGTTGCATTAACGTGTCCGGCGGTCACCGGTACCCGGGTGGCCATCAGCCGGGCGTAAAAGTTCAGCGTGTTGGTCTGGCCGGGGGTCAGCGTGGTCCAGGGGATCGCTGACGATGCGGCATTGAGCGGCAGCGCCGTCTGCTGCGCGTCAAGGATCTGCACGCCCATCCCCGCCGCCGCTGAGGCGCCGCCGTCGAGCTGTAGCAGGTCGGTATTGATGCTGTCGGCAACGCCAACAAAGCCGACCTTCACCGCGGTAACCGAGCTGCCGCAGGGCGACAGCACGATACGAAACGGCACCGGCGGCGTGGTTGCCCCAACCGCATGGAACTGCTTCGCGGCGTTATCCATCAGGTCGACGGTAAAATCTTTCGACTCACCCGCCACGGCGCAGGCGTTATCCCGAACGTAGCCGCTGATGGTGATGGTGCTGTCCGCCGCGCCGGCGTTGTTGACCGCCAGCGATACGAGGGCGCTCAGCAGATACAGGGTTTTTCTCATCATGGTCTCCTTAGCGGCACTCGGCGGACAGCGGGATCAGCATCTGGTTCTGTTTTTCCGGCGGCAGGCTGTAGTCAGCCTCGCAGCTGGCGTTCGGACCTTCGCCCCATTTCGCCCGCACTTTGCCCGCCAGCGGCATCCCGCTCAGGTAGACCTGGCCGTTATCGGCGACGATGCTGCTGGCCTGGCTGCCGTCAGAAGTCACCAGCGCGCCGAAGGGAACCGGCTTTCCGTTATAGATGAGCGACATCAGCAGCTTGAGCCCGACGTGGGCCTTAAATTCCGCGCGGACAATGGCGCCGTGGGTCGGCACCACGCTGGCCACCGCATCGTCCAGGTCGACGTTATCGGCCAGGCTGTTGGTGTCCAGCGCCACCCGGTTTTCCCGGTATTCGGTGGCGTAGGGCAGCACGGCGTAGCCGCGCCAGTCGGTCTGAACCCCGGTCTGGTTTTCCACTTTGACGTTGTCTGCGCCGGGGGCTTTGATCAGCACCACCGTGTCGTTCATCGGCTGGCTCAGGGTGACGCCGTCGGCGTGGGCCAGCACGCCGCCGCTCAGGCCGTAGTACAGCTGTTTGATACCGTCGCTGCGGCTGTAGCCGACGTTGGCGTTGCCGTAGCCGCCGCGGTAGTTCAGCGCCGCGTAGCCGGTGCCGCCGCTGTTGCCCTCACCGCCGCCGGCGTAGCCGGTCTGCATGCTGTAGCTCAGGTTGTTGCCCTCCAGCAGCGTGCCGTACAGCCCGGCGAGGCTGGTGGTTCTGCCGTTCAGATCGTTGGACATGCTGTAGCTGGCGCTGGCGTGGCGCCAGGCCGATTTGCTGTCGGAACGCAGCCAGTGGCTGAACGGAATATTGACGTTGACCGCCAGCATCTGGTCGCGCCCCTGCTGCCAGGCGTTTTTGGTCAGGCTGTAGCTGAGCGTCCAGTTGATATCGTCGATGGCGGCGTTGAGTCCTGCCTGAAGCTGCTGATCGGCCTTGCCGGTGCCCCAGTAGGTCTGGTGGCTGCCGCTCAGGTAGAGCGTGGCGGTGCGCCCCAGCTGCTGGGTGACGCTAAGCTGCACTTTGCCGCGCTTGTTGTAAGCGAGGTTGTAGTAGTCGGTGAATTTAGGCTTCACTTCAATCACCCCGTCCTGGGTCTCGACGTTGTAGCCGCTCATCCGGCTGTAGGTGGTATCGGCGAAGCTGAAGTAGCCGCGCGTCGAGTAGCGGTAGCCCACCAGCTGAATATTGGTGCCGGTATCCGTCAGCGACTTGTTATAGAGGAAACGCACCGACTGCCCCTGATGCTCGCTGTCATCGGGCAGGGTGGCGTTGGCCTGGGTGACATCCAGCGACAGCGCGCCCAGGTCACCCATGTTTTTCCCCACGCCGAGGTTAAAGGCGCGGTAGCGGTCCGCCAGCTGGGTGCCGCCGTACAGCGTCCAGCCCGCCGGAAGGCCGTGCAGCAGGGTGCCCTGGAAGAACTTCGGTTTCTCCTGCTGATTGCTGCCGCTGCGGTACTCACCGGCGGTAACGGCATAGCGGGTATGGCCCTCGCGCTGGAGCACCGGAACGGACGAGTAGGGGACGGTGAACACCTGGCTGCTGCCGTCGGCCTCTTTGATGGTCACCTGCAGGTCGCCGCCGTTGCCTGCGGCGTAGAGATCGTTGATGGTAAACGGGCCGGGCGGCACCGTGCTCTGGTAGATCTCATAGCCGTTCTGTTTGACCGATACCTGAGCCGTGCCCCGGGCAATCCCGTGAATGACCGGGGCGAACCCCTTCTGGCTGTCCGGCAGCATATTGTCGTCGGAAGCTAGCTGCGCGCCGCGGAAGTTAATGCCGTCAAAGACGTCGCCGTTGGTGTAGCTATCGCCCAGCGTGAGGCGCGAACGCAGTAGCGTAATATCACGCTCAAGCCACGAGTTGATATGCTGCCATTTGTTTTCATTGGTCGTCGAACTGCCGCTGCTGCTGTAGCTCCATGTGGTGTTGTCGCGCAGGCGCCAGGCGCCGAGGTTCAGCCCGCTCTGCAGGTTCAGGTACGCGTAGTTGCTGCTGCCGCCGACGTCGTTGTGCACGTTGTTGCCGGTGAAGTTGTAGTTCAGTAGCCCGGCGTTAATTCCGTGGTCCCAGAGCTCAGGCGGAATATAGCCGCGGGCGCGGTTGCCCATAAACGCCTGGGGCACGGTCAGATACAGCCGCTGCTGCCCGGCATCAAAGCGGGTGGTGGCGTCCTTGATCATCTCGGTTAGCGGTACGCAGGCATCCGCCGCCAGCACGTCGATTCCGGCAATGGCCGCGGTATTCACGCCCATGCTGGCCAGCTGTCCGCGGGTCAGGCAGGGGGCCAGCCCGTGGCCCTTTTCAGCGGCATTAAAGGTGATATCGCGGGTGGTCATATACCCGTCATTCAGGTAGATATCCGCGCGATAGGTACCCGGCGGCAGCTCCTGGCCCTTTTCAAAACCGGACAGATCCGCCACGGCGGCGGGATCGTCCGCCAGAAAGCGTGGGTTGAAATAGAGCTCCGCCTGCGCGTAAAAAGCCGGTGAGGAAAGTAAAAGGGCAAGAGGGAGCTGCGCGAATACGCGAGCAGATCCTGGAGTCATTCGCCGGGAGCCCAAGTGGTCGAGTCCATATTTCAGATGTGACATAGTCCCTCCGGTCCAAAGTCGCCCGGCCATCGTTATTTTTTTCGTTCAGGGGGAGAGCGCTGCTCCCCGGTCAGTTACTGCATGACGCCTTTCATACGCGGGGTGAGTGCGCCGTAGTCGTTAATCGTCCGGTATGTAATCTCGCGACCTGCATCGGACGGTAAACTGACGCTGGCTTCGCCCATCGGCGGGACCAGCGCATTTTTCAGCACCCGGGTTCCGGCGTTGAGCTCGGTGACCGTCTGGTAATAAGGGGTTGGGTTAATCAGCGTGAGTGAGCTTCCGCTGCGGCGGAACTTCAGCTTTTCCGCGGCCTGATCCGGCGGTAGCGCCAGTTTGGCCGGGCGGTAATAAAGCTTGATACGGCTGATAATCGCCAGCTGTAGCGTGTTTTCGCTGAGCTTTGATTTATCCATCGATGGAATTGCTTTGACGTTCATCCAGAACAGCGTTTCCCGGTCCTGCGGCAGCCGGCCGTTGGTGGCATCGAGGATGCGCAGAGTATTCTCTTTCTTCCCCTGCATGGCGAACAGCGGCGGGGTAATGACAAAGCTCCCGTCTTTCGCGCCATCGGCGTTCTCTACCCATGACTGGATCAGATAGGTGCTGTCGTCGTTATTGGTCACCGCCAGCTGAGCCTGTTTCTGTCCGGCCGGATAAATCACGCGGGTCGCGCCCAGCGCCACGCCGGCCTGCGCCTGAGCGGTAAAACCGGCGGTGGAGAGCAGCAGGAGTCCTGCCAGTAAACCGCGCATCCCGCGCGTGGTAGCCCGTCTATTTTTCATGCTTATCTCTTTCTTTCTCACGGTGAATTCCTGTTACCGGCGCTGATTACTGGTAGGTCAGGGAGAACCAGGCCTGAGCATTTGCCGCTCCTCCGGTGACCTGATTCCCGGTGGAACGATATTTGGCGACAAAATGCAGCGTCGTTGGCCCCGTGTGCAGCTGCGTCCATGCCCCTGCGGGCGCATTGAGCGGGATCTGACTGCCGGTTTTATCAAACAGGGCAACGCCAATGCCGGTCGCGATCCCCGGACCCTCGCCAACCGAGAGGACGTCCGGATTTTTACCATCGGCGACGCCGTGAAACGCCACGCCAACGCGCTGGCTCACGGCGGTACTGCACTCCTGCAGGTGAATATCGAAGGGGACGGGATTGGTGTCCTCCCCGGCCGAATGAAACCGATTGCTGCTGATTTGCCCCATCTTGACCGTCATCTGCCGGTCGCCCGCTTCAACGCGACAGGACTCGGCAATGACTATCCCCTGAAAGCGCATGTTCCCGCCGGGCAGCATGGTGTCCCACTGGTTTCCTGCCAGCGCCAGCGGTGGGAGCAATAAAATCAACAGACCAGACTTCATTCTTTGCATCGTTATCACCCTTACTCTTATTCGGATAACGGGCCGTCCTGGCCCGACGCGCTTCCCTGCCTGATGAAAAAATTACTCGTACTGCACTTTAAAGGTGGCGTCAGCGTTAGCGGTACCGGCAGTGGCTGCGGCAGTCGCGTAGTAGCGAGCCTGGAACGGGATAACGTTAGTGCCATCGTTCAGCGTGGTTTGCGCGCCGAAGGCGGCGCCATCCAGCGCCAGCGGGGTACCGGTACGGTCAAGGATCTGTACGCCGACGTTAGTCGCGCCGCCCGCAGCGGAGTTCTGCAGGGCCAGTACCGTTGGGTTGGCGCTGTCAATCGCCGTGCCGGTAAACGCGACGGAGGCTTTGGTGGCGACGGTGGTATCACAATCATTCAGCTGGATATTGAAGCCGACAGCCGTGCTGGTGTTACCTGCGGTCGCCAGCTTTGCAGAACGAACCTGGCCTAACTGAACGGTCTGGTCGATAGAACCAGCATCGACTGCGCAGGCCGCGTTAACCACTTCCCCTTTAAAATGCACCGTACCGCCGTTCACCGTAACGGTATCGGCCAGAGCCGCAGCAGAACTCAGGGACAGTGCTGAAATAACGATAAGTGCTAATTTGTTCATGATAAAACTCCTGTTTATGAATAATCCTGAAGCTATGCTTCACTTAAAAAAACATTTATTGTTGAAAAATAACTTTTGAAACGTAATCCTGTTTTTACAACCTAATTTATTCATCAGGTTGCGGCGGTGCGTATAAATAGTCTTAAGTTTCACGCCAAACTCTTCTGCGATCTCCTGGTTGCTTTCCCCTCTGCTTAACATGCTTAACATCTGCTTTTCACGCAGGCTTAGCCGGTACTTTGTATGATAATTTCCTGAGGTTTCTTTCTTTAAAAAGAAATTCAGGATGCTTCTGGTATTACTTTTTTTGTCCAGTACGGTTATTTTTTCAAATAGCTCGGACTTATAAAAAGCTAAGTCGCTGGATGCGAAGGCAACAATGTTTTTATTTGAAAAATAAATCCACTCCGAACCCGAAAGGTCGTTAGAGTCCAAATCTATAATCAAAAAGAAATTGTCAATAAACTCTACTCCAAGCAGTTCAATCAGGCCCAGAGTGAAATATTTATCCTTAGATAAAATATTAGTTGATAGATTCATATCTGAACGCGATCTCATCCTTGGGTTGACCTTTAACTCATCGTTAATAAAACCATTCAGCGAATTGAGAGTAATCTAACATCACCCGTCTCAATGAGGCATGCAGCTGAGGCTCTAAAAGATGTAACCACTACAAAGTTATCATTTTGTGGGTGTTTTGTTTGTGATTTTCATTGTAAATGGCGTTAAAGGTTTATAATTTGTTTTTTTATAGGTTTTTGTAAATTAAAAATGATAGGGTTGAGTTATCATTAAGCTCTGAACAATAGGCACACTCTTTGTATTGGAATTTTCTTAGGGAACATTCCTTGATAAACGTCTGACATCTTTATCTTTAGCCAATCAGATTTCTTTTTATCTGCCTGTGTATATCCCTATAGAGGTGTCCGGATTCTCGCTTTTACGCTGTCTTCAGGACGCTAATTCAGGCGGTGAAAATATCATCCCTGGTCATTTCATGTATCAGGTAGTTAATTGCGTGATGGTATTATTTAATCATCATTTATCTCCTCGGTTCTCACAGCTTCAGGACGCGTTCAGCTCATACATCCCGAATGATGTTCTGGTGGTCTATATTGTTTCAGGCGCAAGGTTAGCTCAGATGGGCCTGGTTACGCCGTGTGTTTCGATGAAGGCAATAATAGCATTGTGTTTTTTTTTAGTTATATGTATTCTCTTTTATTGGTTTTTAGGTGTTAAAGTTCAATTTACAATAAAGTTAAGGTTATTATCAGTATAAAATACTGCGCATGTGCCTGATGTGCGGATTGTGTGCGACTGAGGATTATTTGTAAGGCTGGTTTATGATCTACAAAATTCAAGGAACGATCCATTTCAGGAGCGATGACGGGCTGATATGGCTCGATGAAGACTCATGCGTCACGCTGACAGCCACCACAAGCCGCCTGCTTAAGTTTCTTTTAGACCACAGGGAGCATGTGGTTTACAGGAACGAGATACTTGAAAAAGTCTGGGATGCGCATGGGCTGCGGACCTCTAGCCATAGCCTCAATAAATATATTTCTGACCTGAGAGCCATCTTCAGGAATATGGGCTGTGTCGAGGAGATTATCGTTACCGTGCCCCGGGTTGGGTTTATGGTGTCCGCGAGCATACTGATTGAGAGGGTGGATAATTCAGCCCCCGTCATACGTAATGAAAACGATGCGGAAGCTATTGCGTTAAGCAGCAGCGGCTGTACACATAAGGGAACACGTAAATTTTCTGCGGGATGGGCAAAAAAGTCTGGCTATGCGCTGCTTGCGCTATTTGTGTTGGTTATCCTTTTCTGGAGCGTGAGTGCCGACCGATATCGCCTGATTTTTGCGGCCGGCCAGGATGAAGGCTATTATCTGGGAAGCATTGATTCTTGCCCGGTCAGAACTTTTAACGCCATACCGAATGAGCAACAGCAAAAGATGATGGTTCTGGTCCGCCAGCTGATCGCAAAGCAGAAAATGGTGTGCTTAGGCAACAGCGTTTTTTACTTTAATATTTCGGAATCTGTATTAAAAGCCAATGAGGGAAGGATTTTTTTGGCCCACTGTATCTACTCAAAAATAAAACCAGGTGCGCTGTATTCATGTGAGAACTACTATAGGCCTGATTATGAAATTCCTGAATAACGTTAAGGTAAAGCGCGTTTATGTTCTGTTGTCAATTTTATTTGCTGTTTTTGTTTGCGGCTGGCTGATAAATCATTTTCATCAGCAAAACGATTTTGATTGTTCCGCAAATTTGCGAATTGAATCGGGCTCATTTGGCTTTGATGCAAACTTTAAAACTTTCTTGCTGATGCGGGGAAATAACAGCGGCTATTTTGACGTTTCCGGAAAAGTGATAGTCGATAACGTCAAGTACAATGTCGAAAGATCGTATCATTTCATCTATGCAAAGAAAGCTAATAACATTTACCACTTAACCCAAACGACCATCTCGAAGCGGAAAGCCGACAATATGATCGAGGGAATGATGCAAAAAGTCTTTTTTAGCCCCGATCCGGACTCGGGACGCTATATTAAGATACAAAAGATGAAAAATGGCTGGATCGTCCGCAGCCTGTACTCACCCTCGTTTATTTGCGTAAACAATTGATATTAATAAGTTATGGGGTTTTTCCTCTGTTACAGCCAGAGGAGTGAGGCGGGTGCAGAACGCGTGCGGGGGGTTACTAAAGAAGACGATCTGGCTGAAATGAGAGAGTAAGAAAGCAAAAAGCCCGCTCGAAAGCAGGCTTCTTAAATTTGGCTCCTCTGACTGGACTCGAACCAGTGACATACGGATTAACAGTCCGCCGTTCTACCGACTGAACTACAGAGGAATCGTGTGAACGGGGCGCATATTAACGATGACCATCCCCCTTGTCAAAGCCTGAATCACCTTAACTTGTTCGTTTGCTGACAATTTCAGCAGAGTGCCTGTTTTTACGGCATTGCGCCGCCGGATGCACCGTTGCGGTGCATTTATACCCCTAATGGGGCATACCGCAATCCGCTTACCGGGCAACAAAATCGCGGTTTGCTATCAGTATCCCTTATTACGCGGCCTGCAGCGGCATTTGCGTCCCTGCAAAAAAGCTGGCAAGCAAATTGCAAAACCTTCTGCATCTAAACGGCCAGTGTTGGTACTGGTGTTCCTTACAGGAGGCAAAATGAACTTAAGACGACTGAAGTATTTTGTGAAAATCGTCGATATCGGCAGTCTGACCCAGGCCGCTGAAGTCTTGCACATCGCACAACCGGCGCTGAGCCAGCAGGTTGCGACCCTGGAAGGCGAGCTGGACCAGCAGCTGTTGATCCGCACCAAGCGCGGCGTGACGCCGACCGAAGCGGGCAAGATCCTTTACACCCACGCCCGGACTATCCTGCGTCAGTGCGAGCAGGCGCAGCTGGCGGTTAACAACGTCGGTCAGACGCTAAGCGGCCAGGTGTCAATTGGGCTGGCTCCGGGCACGGCGGCTTCGGCCATTACCATGCCGCTGCTGCAAACGGTGCGTAACGAGCTGCCGGAAGTTATGGTCTATCTGCAGGAAAGCAGCGGAACGATCCTCAACGATAAGCTTATCGACGGTCAGCTGGATATGGCCGTGCTCTATGAACGTTCCCCGGTCGCCGGGATCGTCAGTCAGCCGCTGCTGAAGGAAGATCTCTACCTGGTCGGAACCCGGGATTGCCCGGGGCAGAGCGTGGATTTGACGGCGGTTGCGGAAATGAATCTGTTCCTGCCGCGTGATTACAGCGCCGTTCGCGCAAGGGTCACCGAAGCCTTCACTCTGCGTCGACTGTCGGCAAAAATTATCGGCGAAATTGAATCCATTACCACCCTGACGGCGGCTATTGCCAGCGGCATGGGCGTCACCGTTCTGCCTGAGTCCGCCGCCCGTTCGCTGTGCAGCGCGGCGAATGGCTGGATGGCGCGCATCAGCACGCCGTCAATGAGCCTGTCGCTGTCGGTCAATATGTCGGCACGCGGCAGTCTGTCGCCGCAGGCGCAGGCGGTTAAGGAAATTTTAATGTCGCTGGTGAGCCGTCCGTCGCTGGAAAACCGTGAATTATTGTTAGTCAGTTAGGCTATATTCCTGAATGGAATAAGTTGCTGGTTTTTATTATTTGTTAGCAGGGACAACAGACTTTAACAATAGTGCATATGTTATGTCTGATAGCCCGGAGGAAAGGGTGAACTTCCAGCAACTCAAAATTATTCGTGAAGCGGCCCGTCAGGATTACAACCTGACGGAAGTCGCCAATATGCTCTATACATCGCAATCGGGCGTCAGCCGTCATATTCGTGAACTGGAAGAAGAGCTGGGGATCGAGATTTTTATCCGCCGCGGCAAACGCCTGCTGGGGATGACGGAGCCGGGCAAAGCGTTGCTGTCGATTGCCGAGCGTATTCTGAATGAAGCCAGCAACGTTCGTCGCCTGGCGGACCTGTTTACCAACGATGCGTCCGGCGTCTTAACCATCGCCACCACCCACACCCAGGCGCGCTATAGCCTGCCGCCGGTGATCAAAGCCTTCCGCGAACTCTTTTCCGACGTACGTCTTGAATTAGTTCAGGGGACGCCGCAGGAAATTGAAGCGCTGCTGCACAACGGCGGCGCGGATATCGGCATCGCCAGCGAGCGCTTGAGCAACGACCCGACGCTGGTGGCTTTCCCCTGGTTCCGCTGGCACCACAGCCTGCTGGTCCCCAAAGATCACCCGCTGACCCAGGTGACGCCGTTAACCCTCGATGCCATCGCCCGCTGGCCGCTTATTACCTATCGCCAGGGGATTACCGGGCGTTCACGTATTGACGAAGCCTTTAACCGTAAAGGGCTGATGCCGGATATCGTATTAAGCGCTCAGGACTCCGACGTTATCAAAACCTACGTCGAGCTGGGGCTGGGCGTGGGGCTGGTGGCGGAACAGTCAGGCGACGCACGGGAATCTGATACCTTTACGCGTCTCGATACCCGCCATCTGTTCGATGCCAATACCGTCTGGCTGGGCCTGAAGCGCGGTCAGCTGCAGCGAAATTACGTCTGGCGCTTTATTGAACTGTGTAACGCAGGGCTGTCGCTGGAGGAAATTAAACGTCAGGCGATGGAGCCGGAAGAGGCCGCAATCGATTATCAGATTTAGCAGGATGATAAATCAGATATGAGAGAGTAAACGAAGCTATAATTTATTCACGATTATCGCCACAAAGGAAGGGAAATTGTGCGGCGTGTGAAACTGCTTTGTTCTCTTATTATGATCCTCACCAGCCAGAGCGCTCTGGCGGTGAGTTACCCGTTGCCGCCGGAAGGAAGCCGCCTGGTGGGCAGCCCGCTGACCATCACCATTCCGCAACACAATACCCAGCCGCTGGAGGCCTTCGCCGCTCAGTACGGTCAGGGCCTGAGCAATATGCTTGAGGCCAACCCCGGCGTCGACGTGTACCTGCCGAAGTCGGGCTCCACGCTGGTGGTCCCGCAGCAGCTTATCCTGCCCGCCACGGTCCGCAACGGGATCGTGATCAACGTGGCTGAAATGCGTCTCTACTACTATCCGCCCGATGGCACAACGGTTGACGTTCTGCCGATTGGCATTGGCCAGGCAGGACGCGAAACCCCGCGTAACTGGGTTACCGCCGTGGAGCGTAAGCAGGAGGCGCCGACCTGGACGCCCACCGCCAATACCCGTCGTGAATACGCCAGCCGTGGCGAAAGCCTGCCCGCGTTTGTGCCCGCAGGGCCGGATAATCCCATGGGCCTGTACGCGATTTACATCGGCAGGCTCTACGCGATCCACGGCACCAACGCCAATTTCGGCATTGGCCTGCGCGTGAGCCAGGGCTGCATCCGCCTGCGTAACGACGACATCAAATACCTGTTTGATACCGTTCCGGTCGGGACGCGCGTGCAAATCATCGACCAGCCGGTGAAGTATACCGCCGAGCCGGACGGCAGCCGCTGGGTTGAAGTTCACGAACCGTTGTCGCGTAATCGCGCGGAGTATGAATCTGACCGGAAGGTGCCGCTCCCCATCACGCCGGCGATTCAGGCCTTTGTGAAGGGCGAGGGGGTGGATGTGAATCACGCGGAGCAGGCGCTTGAACGCCGTTCAGGGATGCCGGTGGAAATTGGTCGTGCAGCACTGCACGCCGGTAGCGGTTTTTAACCCTTTCCCTCACGCCAGGCGATTTCTTCCATCAGGATAACGCGCCCGCGGTTGCCGGGCGCTCTCGGTTGTCGTGGCGATTCACGTTCAGGGTTTAGCTTCATCGCATTGAGCTGATGCTTTAGCTAAAGGGATGTTTTTTAAAGGCGCTATGGGTTTCAAATAATTCGGCAACGGACCGGATATGATTAAAGTCTCCCGCATGAACCACGTGAGGGATCGTTGACTGAATAAAGGTCCAGATAACCGTACTTGTTACGGCCACCTGATCGGGAACCGCGGCCGCCGGACGCTCCTCCAGTAGCCTGTTCCACTCCCTGCAGGCTGCCAGCAGCTGAGTCGTGATGCGCGCTATCCACGGATTATGCTGCTTTTCCGCCGGGCGCAGATTGTGTTCATAGACATTTTGTACCGCCTTTTCACCCGCGGCGAGAATAAAGCCCAGCGTTTGCAGATCGCTTGCCAGCGCCTCCGGCGCGACCGGCAGCAGCTTGCGCCCCGGGGCTGCCTGGGTTTCAAAATAAGAGAGTATCAGCGACGAATCCATCAGGCGAATTCCGTTATCCAGCACCAGCGTCGGCGCTTTGACCGCAGGGTTTATCCTGGAAAAGGCGTCAAAGCTGCTGAATACGGACAGCGGGTGACTTGCAAACTCGACGCCGTAGAGTTCAAGGGAAATCGCCACGCGCCTTACATAAGGCGAATCCATCATGCCAATAAGCTTCATCATGATTCCTGTTTTCCTGTGCTGGTGAAATAGGCTGGGGTTAATGCTTCATTGCCGGCGGTGAAGAAACAGTACAGTAAATTCGTCATGGCGAATATCTTCAGTATCTTACGGGTTGGGTTAGTATTACTGACAGATTGTGGGTCACGTTTTACGCGTCAGGTTGTGGGAGCGGTAACATGGCGGATTTTCCCCCTATTGCGAGTTTACGTAGTTTTGAAGCCGTGGCGCGTCTTGGCAGCGTGACGCTGGCGGCGAAAGAGCTACACGTTACGCATTCAGCCATCAGCCAGCAGATTAAAGTGCTGGAGGAGATGGTCGGCCTCAAGCTGTTTATCCGTCACGGCCGCGGCGTGCAGATTAATGAAGAAGGGCGGCTCTATGCCTTACAGGTCCGCGAGGCTTTGCACCATATTGCTGATGCCACCCGGCTGGTGCAGATCAACCCCCGTAGGCAGGAGCTGACCCTGGCGATGGTGCCCTCGTTCGGCTGCCACTGGTTGTTGCCTCGCCTGGAACGGTTTCGGGAGAAATACCCCCATATCTCGCTGCGAATACAGGCGAGCCTGGCGATAACCAGCATGCAGCAGGAAGGGGCGGATTTGGCTATACGCATGGGAAAAGGCGACTGGGAAGGAACGGAGAGCCATTACCTTTTCTCCGATCAGCTTATCGTTGTGGCCGCGCCAACCTATAACGGCGGCGTGCTCCCCCGTACGCCGTCAGAGATAGCGAAGAGCAACATTATCTTTTCCATGGAGTCGTGGAAAGCATGGTGTATCAACGCGGGGCTTGAAAGAGAGATTGTGCCAGGCGGTCTGTGCATCAACGACTCAAACCTGGTGCTGGAGGCCGTCCGGCTCGGTAAAGGTATCGCGCTGGAACGCCGCTCTTTAGTCCAGGATGCGCTCTCCAGAGGTGAGCTGGTACAGCTTACGTCTTTCACCGCCCCTTATCCGTGGCCTTACTGGCTGGTTTCATCGCAGGGCGCAGAGCAGAAAAACGAAGCCATTCTATTTAAGGCCTGGCTTGATGGGGAGGTTACCGCGTGGCGCCAGCAAACTGGCGCGGTGGAGGAGAAATGTGCGCGAGACGGTAAACCTTAGCTCCCACCGGAAAGGCGGGAGAATTTATAGCAGGATATTACTTATCGATTAAATGAAAATCACCCTGGGTATATCTTAATCCGTGAATATTGTCAGGGGTAAAGATGCGATCGATGAGTTTAATATCCACATCGGAAATAGCCAGGCTGGCCGCGCCGGCATTATCCTGCAAATGCGCGATTTGGCGCGCGCCGGGAATGGGGACAATATCATCGCCTTTACTCATCACCCACGCGAGAGCGAGCTGGGCCAGGGTACAGCGATATTTATCGGCCACATCCCGCAGCTGGCTGAGTAGCTGCTGGTTTTTCCGCATGGCATCGTGCTGGAAGCGAGGAAGATTGCGCCGAAAATCATCCTCGGCGAAGCCGGACCGATCGGTGATTTTGCCGGTTAAGAATCCACGACCCAGCGGGCTATAGGGCACAAATCCTACCCCTAATTCGCGGCAAGTTTTAAGAATGTTTTCTTCCGGCTCGCGGGTCCAGAGAGAATATTCAGTCTGAACGGCGGCGATCGGATGAACTTCACAGGCCCGGCGTAAAGTATTGGCAGAGACCTCGGAAAGTCCGATATGGAGAATTTTCCCTTCCTTGACCAGATCTGCCATTGTTCCCACCACGTCTTCAACGGGGACGGTGGGATCAACGCGGTGCTGATAAAGGAGATCAATAGTCTCGACGTTGAGACGTTTTAGGGAGCCTTCTACCGCCTCGCGGATATGTTCAGGGCGACTGTCAACGCCGGCCATACGCTCAAGCCCCTGACCGCCAGGAAGAATGCGGAAACCAAATTTGGTCGCAATCTGTACCTTGTCGCGAACGCCTTGAATTGCTTTTCCGATCAGCACTTCATTCTCAAATGGGCCATAAACTTCTGCGGTATCAAGGAAGGTGACACCCAAATCAACCGCAGCGTGAATGGTGTTAATTGCCTGCGACTCTTCGGCTCCGCCATAGGCAAAACTCATTCCCATACAACCCAGACCTAATGCCGACACCTGAAATTTTTTCTTTCCCAGATAACGTGTTTCCATTTTATTTTCCTCACTCGTACAATGTGCAGAA
The DNA here is from genome assembly GCF_964241505.1 of Klebsiella sp. Q11. Classification (NCBI taxonomy): domain Bacteria; kingdom Pseudomonadati; phylum Pseudomonadota; class Gammaproteobacteria; order Enterobacterales; family Enterobacteriaceae; genus Klebsiella; species Klebsiella sp. Q11. The sequence continues at coordinate 96,406 of NZ_CAXSXW010000011.1, read as the reverse complement.
ATATATACTTCCCTTTTCCACTCACAACAATTAATCTCTTTCTAATGCAGTATTTTACGGATGTTAACAATGAAAAATATTCCCGAATTGCAACATGTAGAAATGCTTATTCTTATTGTGAAGCATGGAAGTTTTCGTCAGGCAGCAAAAGAGTTGAATATTTCTCCACCAACGTTAACTATTGCCATAAATAATCTGGAAGAGAAACTGGGCGCGAGGCTTTTAAATCGTTCTACGCGCAGTCTTTCTCTGACCGCTATCGGCCAGGAGTTTCTGAATGACGTTACTCCTGTGCTCAATGACTACAGGCGGGTGATTGATAACCTTAATGAGCACAGAGCAAAGCCGGAAGGGGTGGTGAGACTCAATTTGCCACGCATTGTGCTGGATCTCTTCTTTCAACGTTACTTCGCACCGTTCAAAAATGAGTATCCGGATATTAAACTTGAGTTATTCACCACGGACAGAAAAGTCAATATTATAGATTCAGGTTTTGATGCGGGTATACGCTATACGCAAGATGTGCCTAAAGATATGATTGCCATACCCTTTGGAGAGCCGCTATCTCTTATTCCAGTGGCGAGTGCGGATTTTATAAAAAAATGCGGCGCACCCTCTTCACCAAAAGATCTCGTTAATTTCAGATGCATTAATCGTTGCTTTCCAGGTGGGGATCTGTACCGCTGGGAGTTTATTAGCGCTACGGGCGTTATAACGGAAGTGGCTGTGAAGGGCGATCTGGTGATGGATTCCGATGCGGCGATGATACAGGCTGCGGAATCCGGATTAGGTATTGCCTTTGTATATGAGAATCTGGTTCAGGATAAAATTAAAGAAGGCGGGCTTGTCCGCTTACTGTCTGATTATCGTTATCCTGCCGATCATTTTAATATTTACTATCCGAGCCGCAAACATATCCCGGTCCCCCTGAGAACATTTATAACATGGGTGATGTCGATGAATAAAAATATCCTGCAGCAATAGCATGTGAAACGGCGGGTGAAAATAGACGGGATGAAAAACTGATTTTATCACGCTCTTTTGTATCGTCTGTACGCCTGACGCTTCTGCGGCTTTATCGTCCGGTCGCCATCCCGCGCCGTTAACGCTGTCCGCTTCCGTGATACCGGGGCAGTGCGAGCGCTAATACCGCTAAACCCGTTGTAGCCCCGATCCTCCCGGTAGCCGCCGGGGTTGGTATCGCTGACGAAAATGGCGGCGATATACCTGGCGTTTTTGAACCTCAGTTTGGCCGGCACCCGCTTTGTCATTCAGTATATGACGAATTGCCATAACGATGAGATCTTCGTCCCTGGCTTTGTCTTCAGGGTTGCGGGCAGAAACAAAAGGAACGCCCCAAGCTTTCACCTCAAAAATCATGAATAGTGTTTTAGTCTCCTCAATTTTCAGCCGTTTTTTGATGAGCTCACAACAAAAATGAAAGCCCCGCGCTGGCGATGTACTACCTGAAGAGTGAAGTTTATCGACGCGGTATAGCTCAAAGTATGATGCTGTCTGACCGGCATCCTGTCGACATCATAGGTGGGCTGAAAAACGGGGCACTTTACTGTCAGCGCTTTTGCGACAGGCAGGTCCTGGTGTCCTCCATGCTGGCTAGTACGCTTACCCACCGCTGGCCCAACAGCTAAAGATTGATTGCTGAAGCGTTCGACTTCGAGCCTGGAAAAATCTGGCCTTCACGCTGCCGCTGATGCTCCTCCGAAGCAGCTCCGATCCGGAAGCCGCCTCGCATTCCGTTTACCTGAACCGCCATAATCCTTTAAACCGCAAAAACAGTTTTCTATTATCAGCCTTCTTAGTTACGCGTTTCGTTCCCACCTGTACTGTCCTCCGATGGATAACGGCTTTCTTCACGCTTTATTACGAAAAGGAAATCACCATGAATCTGATGAATAATTGTGCACCGCCTGCCGTAGATGTTATATTAAAATATAATATTCGGAGGTGCTCTATGTATACCACTCGCCTGAAAAAGGTCGGCGGATCCATCATGTTGGCGGTTCCTCCCGCCGTGCTCAAAACGCTGGAGTTGTCGACGGACAGCGAAGTCGGCATGACCATTAATAATGGCTGCCTGATTATTGAACCCCAGAAACGGCCTCATTATTCTCTTGAGGAACTGCTGGCGCAGTGCGATCCGCACGCCGAAATGAGCGAAGAGGATCGGGAATGGATTGATGCTCCTGCGGTGGGCAAGGAGATCCTGTAGATGGACAGAGGGGAAATCTGGCTCGTTTCACTGGATCCGATTGCAGGCCACGAGCAAAGCGGAAAACGTCCGGTGCTTATCGTATCGAAGGCATCGTTTAACAAGCTGACCCGGTTACCCGTTGTTGTTCCCATCACCAGCGGTGGAAATTTTGCTCGCACGGCTGGTTTCACCGTTTCACTGGAAGGGGCAGGGATAAAAACGTTGGGCGTTATTCGCTGCGACCAGCCCAGAACCATTGATATAGCTGCCCGGAACGGCAAGCGGCTGGAACGCATACCAGACGCGGTGGTAAATGAAGTGCTTGCCAGGCTGGATGCAATTTTACGTTAACGCAGGACGCAGAAAAGCAACAGGACGCAGAAAAGCAAAAAGCCTGCTTTAAAAGCAGGCTTCTCAAATATGGCTCCTCTGACTGGACTCGAACCAGTGACATACGGATTAACAGTCCGCCGTTCTACCGACTGAACTACAGAGGAATCGTTGTGGAGTCGTATCTTAGCGGCGAAAAAACTTTTGTCAAACATCTATTCGCCGTCCGAGGCTCAACTGGCGCATCCATCAACAAATTGTCGCCATTATCGACAATTTATCGGGAAAAATGCTTTGCAGGATTAGCTTTTCTCTATCATCATTTGAAATGTAGTTTCAACTTTTCTCACTAAGGTCTCCCTTGAACGTCACCGCCGCATTACGCCAGTCCGTCGAACGCACGTCCTGGTTTAAAAAACGCAAGAGCTATCGCGTCCTCTACTGGCGTGAAATCAGCCCGCTTGCGGTCCCCATTTTGCTGGAAAACGCCTGCGTATTGCTGATGGGCGTGTTGAGTACTTTTTTGGTCAGCTGGCTCGGTAAAGAGGCCATGGCGGGAGTAGGCCTGGCCGACAGCTTCAATATGGTGATCATGTCCTTTTTTGCCGCCATCGACCTCGGTACGACCGTGGTGGTGGCATTTAGCCTGGGCAAACGGGACCGGCGGCGGGCAAGGGCGGCAGCGCGCCAGTCGCTGGCGATAATGACCCTGTTCTCGATTATTCTCGCGGCGGTCATCCATGCCTTCGGCGCGGAAATCATTAATTTTGTCGCCGGGGATGCGACAGAAGAGGTAAAAGCTCTGGCGCTGACCTATCTGGAGCTGACGGTGCTGAGCTATCCGGCGGCGGCAATTGCCCTGATCGGCAGCGGCGCGCTGCGCGGCGCCGGGACCACCAAAATTCCGCTGCTGATCAACGGCGGGATGAATATCCTCAATATTATTATCAGCAGCATCCTGATTTACGGCATTTTCTCGTGGCCCGGCATGGGGTTTGTCGGGGCGGGGCTGGGATTAACGATTGCCCGCTACATTGGCGCGGTTGCCACCATTTGGGTGCTAATGATCGGTTTTAACCCGGCGCTGCGCATTTCGCTGAAGAGCTATTTTAAGCCGTTTAACTTCGCCATTATCTGGGAAGTGATGGGCATCGGGATCCCCGCCAGCATTGAATCGGTTTTGTTCAACGGCGGTAAGCTGCTGACGCAGATGTTTGTTGCCGGGATGGGGACCAACGTGATTGCCGGTAACTTTATCGCTTTCTCCGTGGCCGCGCTGATCAACCTGCCGGGGAACGCGCTCGGTTCAGCATCGACTATTATCACCGGCCGACGCCTCGGAAAAGGGCAGATCGCTCAGGCGGAGCGTCAGGCGTGGCACGTCTTCTGGCTGTCGACCATCATTTTGACGGCGATCGCCTGGGGAACCGCGCCGCTTGCCGGCCTGATCGCCTCGTTCTATACCAGCGAAGAGGACGTCAAAGTGGTGGTGAAAGAGCTGCTGTGGCTGAACGCCTTCTTTATGCCGATCTGGGCGATGGCCTGGACGCTGCCGTGCGCCTTTAAAGGCGCGCGCGACGTGCGTTACACCATGTGGGTCTCAATGCTCGGCATGTGGGGCTGTCGCGTGGTGGCGGGCTACACGCTGGGGATTGTGCTGGGCATGGGGGTGATCGGCGTCTGGCTGGGTATGGTGCTTGACTGGGCGGTGCGCGGCGTTTTGTTTTACTGCCGGATGGTCAGCGGGCGCTGGCTGTGGAAGTATCCGCGAACGAAAGCGCAGGCCGACGAGACCCGCGCGCAGGTTGAAGAAACGTAACACGCGGTGGGCGAAACGGGACTTTTCGCCCAAAGTGGAGAATTATTCGGCAAACGGTTTGAAATGTGAAAACAGCCTTTGACAAGGTGAGGCGCCATCGATAATATGCGCCTCGTTCAAACGATTCCTCTGTAGTTCAGTCGGTAGAACGGCGGACTGTTAATCCGTATGTCACTGGTTCGAGTCCAGTCAGAGGAGCCATATTTAAGAAGCCCGCTTAAGGAAACTTAAGCGGGCTTTTTGCTTTCCTATTCCATAGCCACGATGGTGGCAACGCCGGGGCACAAGAACATTCCCGGCGCACCGTCAGGGTCTTAAAACCAGGATACAATAAGGGAAATTAGCCCGATCGCGGCAGTCCAGAAAAAAAGAGTTGCTAATAAAATAAACAGGCGGATATTCCCTATGGTTAATTTCATAAAGCTGTCGTCCATACTTTTACGAAAATAGTACATTGCCGATCGCGATAGATAAGCATATCCATGGTTGCCTACTGTCGACATGCGCAATTTCATCTCTGGTAATTTAGTAACAAGGTATTTGTTGCAAACAACCTGTCGCTATTAAAGGATGATTCCAGAGTAGAGTAGCGCCCATAGGTAACTCTTTGATTATTTTGATCTCTCCCTGGCGCTGGCTATTTTGTACCGCTTTTTTGTTCCGTGTGAATTTATCTAATTAATTTAAGAGGTTACAAGACTCAATTCAAGTGTAAATCAGGCCCCGGCTGGGCGTTTTATGACCACAGGGAAAATGATACTGATATGTTAATAAAATGTTTATTTGTTGATTTTCGTAGTGGGAATAATATTGCGCGGATATACACGTATGGATGTGTTCTGAGAATTTTTACCCCTAACAAAAATAAACGCTTTATTTTATAACGCTCAGTCCGGATGGTGGCCGCGTAAATATTTCACGCGATCCGGACTGAGTGTATTCTGCTCGTATGATATCAGCGCTTAGCGGAACGGCGGTTCGTTGAAGGTTCTCAGCTTGCGCGAATGCATGTGGTCGCCTTCGGCGCGCAGCAGGTCAATCGCCCGAATACCAATCTGCAAATGTTCGGAAATGGCCCCTTCATAGAATCGGTTAGCCTGTCCCGGCAGCTTAATCTCGCCGTGCAGCGGTTTATCGGAGACGCACAGCAGGGTGCCGTAAGGAACGCGGAAGCGATAGCCCTGGGCGGCAATGGTTGCGCTTTCCATATCGATAGCCACCGCGCGGCTGAGGTTAAAGCGCAGCGCTGAGGCCGAGTAGCGCAGCTCCCAGTTGCGATCGTCGGTAGTGACCACCGTTCCGGTACGCAGCCGCTGTTTTACCTCTTCGCCCGGCATGCCGCTGACCTGCTTCGTGGCGTCGTAGAGCGCGCGCTGAACTTCGGCGATGCTCGGAATTGGGATATCCGGCGGCAGTACCGCATCCAGCACGTGGTCGTCGCGCAGATAGGCATGGGCCAGCACGTAGTCGCCGATATTCTGGCTTTCACGCAGGCCGCCGCAGTGGCCAATCATCAGCCAGACGTCCGGACGCAGCACCGCCAGATGGTCGCAGATATTTTTGGCATTTGCCGGGCCGACGCCAATATTAATCAGCGTGATCCCCTGTCCGTCTTTGGTTATCAGGTGCCAGGCGGGCATCTGATGCTTTTTCCACGCCAGATCGGAAATCGCTTCCTCCGGCGCCTCCGTGTCCGCCGTTATCCAGATCCCGCCCGCGCAGGAGAGGGCGATATAGGGACTCTCGGGATCGAGAATTTGGCTACAGCCCCAGCGCACGAACTCATCGACGTAGCGGGTGTAGTTGGTAAACAGCATATACGGCTGGAAATGGTCAACCGGCGTGCCGGTATAGTGGCGCAGGCGCGCCAGCGAGAAATCGACGCGGCGGGCGTCGAAGTGGGAAAGTGGATAGTATTCCGTCGAATGAAACAGGCCATCGGCGGTTTCATCGCCAATTTGCGACAGCTCGGTGGTGGGGAAAAAACGCGTCAGGCCGGCGCTCATTGAGCGATCGAGCGTGAGTTCAGAGCCATCAATAACGTACGGATAGGGGATCTCATGCTGCGACAGCCCGACGGTAATCGCGGCATCGTAATCCTGATACAGCATGGTGAGCTGCTCCAGCAGATAGGCGCGAAACAGTTTAGGGTTGGTGATGGTGGTGGTATAGCAACCGCTATGGGTGAAGCGACCCCAGGCCCGGGTTTTTAACGCTTTATGTTCCGCTCCGTCCCACGATACCGACAGCTGCGGGTAAACGAACAGTCCTTCCGCACGGGCGCTATTCTCGGGGAGGATATTATGGTGAATATAATCGCCGAGGGCTTTACGCAGCGCATTGACCGATTTTTCATAGAGCGCTTCGAGCTGCGTAAGCGCCTGTTCTGGGGTCAGCCTGGCGGCTTTCTGATTCATGACGTACTCCTTGTTTCTGCTCTGCTGACGTTTTGCTTAGTATGTCACAGACTGAAAAAGGCGCAGGACAATTTAACCCGCTTAGTTGAGAAAGTACTGAGATTAGAACCAGTTGATGCTGGGGGATGTCGATTAATGCGCGGTGATATTCGCGATGGCGCCCCAGCGTTCAGCGCTGAAATGCGTGGCGTTGAGCACTTTTAGGGTGATCGACTTATTGTCGTTAATGCAGTACAGCGCGTTAGCCAACGGCGTCAGCTTATCGCCCTCCTGTAAACGTCGGCCACAGGAAGTGAGTTCCGCAATGATGGTTAGCTGGCCGCTTTGCAGAACCGCGTGGGTATGTGTAGACGTCGAGGCCTCGCGTAGTTTCTTAATCCACCATTCCATTTGTTTATTCCTGACCTGTTACACTCCGGCGATAATTCATGTTTGCTCCTCATCTGACAATAAGAACAGGCGGTTGGTTTAGTCTATGTTTAATAAGTGAATCGCAGGATCGGATTCCTTCTGCATAATAGCCCACCCTGGCAGCTAAAGAGATAATTCGGACAGAAATATGGCAATGATGCGTTTTACCCGGCTGCTGAATAAGTCGGGATTAAGATTAGTCTCGGTGGCGAAAAAAGCCATCATTGGGCTGCTGGTGGTCGTGATCGTCTTTTTTATTGGCCGTATTTACGAATCGCAGCGCGGTCCGGCGCTGCACCGCTGGCATACCTGGACGGCGAATGAAATGAGCGCCAGCGAGATTGACCGCGCCACTTTTGCCGAATACCAGACGCGGGAAGCGGCGATTTTCCGCGATATGAAAAGCAGCATTACCGACACGCTGAGCGACGATGAAAAAACGGCCATTAACCGCTTTTACGCGCAAAGTCTGGTCTATCCGGATAAGTTTCATCCCGACTGGAACCGCTCCTTTATTTTGCTGCCGCAGGGCAAACCGCGCGGCGCGGCGGTGCTGCTGCACGGCCTGACGGATTCGCCCTACAGCGTACATTATCTGGCGCAGCGCTATCAGCAGCTGGGATTTGTTGCCGTCGCGCCGCGGCTGCCTGGACACGGTACCGCCCCCGGCGCGCTCACCGCGGTGGACCGCGAAGAGTGGATCGCGACAACCCGGCTTGCGGTGCGCGAAGCGACGCGGCTGGCGGGGGATGACGCGCCGCTGCACGTGGTGGGCTACTCCAACGGCGGGGCGCTGGCGCTAAAATACGCCCTCGATAGCCTGGAAGATAAGTCGCTGCGGCGGCCGCAGCAGGTCATCCTGCTGTCGCCGATGATTGGCGTTACCGCGTTTGCGCGTTTTGCCGGGCTGGCCGGTTTACCTTCTGTATTTCCGGCTTTCGCCCGCGCGGCGTGGCTGAACGTCGTCCCGGAGTTTAATCCCTATAAATACAATTCGTTCCCGGTGAAGGCGGCAAGGCAGTCATGGCTGTTGTCGCAGGCGCTGCAGCAGCAAATCGTGCAGGAAGCGCAGCGTCAGCGGCTTTCTGAACTGGCGCCGGTGTTAACTTTTCAGTCGGTGATGGATTCAACGGTGAGCACCCGGGCGGTGGTGGATTCGCTCTACCGTTATCTGCCGGATAACGGTAGCGAACTGGTGATTTTCGATATTAACCAGGCGGCGAATTTGCGCGCGCTATTTCGTCCCTCGCTCTATTCGGCGGTGAATACGTTATTGCCGCCGGCGCCTCGGCCCTACGGCACCACGGTGATTACCAACGCCGCGCCCGACACCTACGAGACGGTGGCCCGCACCACGCTTGCCGGGACGCGAAGCGAAACCGTGACGCCGCTGCATATCGCCTGGCCGCAGGATATGTATTCACTATCGCACGTGGCGGTGCCGTTCCCGCTGACCGACTCGCTCTATGGCCGCGAACCGGCGGAGAAAAATCGCTACGGGATCAGCATCGGTACGATCTCGTTGCGCGGGGAAACCTCAACCCTGAGCGTCGGGCTGGATACGCTGATGCGCGTCACGTCCAACCCGTTTTTCCCGTGGATGATGGCGCGCATTAACCATCATATCGCCTGTAGCGAGCAGGCGGATATCGCTGCCTGTCTCCGTTCGCAGGAGGCGGCCTCAGAATAGCGTGAGGTGCATCACGGTGCGGATGGCGATCCCGGCGATAGCGCCAATCGCGGCGAAGCGGAACAGGCGTACGAAGCGCGAGCTGACGCCCAGAAAGATGCCGATGCCGGGAAGATCGAACGTTTGCACTAGCAGGCCCGCCGAGGCGTTGATCTGGCTTACGGTCGCTTTACCCTGCTGGACGAGCTCGGAGACCACGCCGAAATAGGCCGTACCGCCGGCAACGCATTTGACCAGCGCCGGCAGCACGAAGTTAACCGGAATATTCAGCCACAGCAGCAGCGGCAGCAGCAGGCGCTGAAGCATCTCAATCAGGCCTGCCGCCTGCATAAATCCGACGATGGCCAGCGACAGGATCAGCATGGGCACCGCGCCGAGGGCCAGGCGGATGGCGTCGGCACCGGCGCTGTTGATAACGGCGATAATCCCCTGGCTATTTTGCTCCGCCTCAGGCAGCGCGTCGGCCCGCACGTTTTCAACCATCGATAGCCTGCGGCCGGCGATATGCCAGGTGACCGCGGCGGCGCACAGCCCGCCGACAATCGAAATGATGATTGAGGCCAGCCAGTGCAGGCCGAAGGGCGTTAACGGGTAGAAAACGTTGCCTTGACCCATGGCGAAAAGCATCGCCAGCGTGGCGGCCATATGCCGGTCCGAAGCGCCGCGTTTATCCATAATCGCGAGGGTCGCCAGCGGGGCGGCGAAGCTGACAAAATTCATCTGAATCAGGGCAAAAGCGCTCATCCCGGTTAAGCCGAACGGCTTAAGCAGCGGGGCGAGCCAGCGAACGATGGTGTCCAGTACCCCGCGGACCTCCAGATATTTCATCACGATGAGCATGACGACCATGATTGGCAACAGCGTATAAAGCGCCACATCGACGGAGGTTTTCCCCGCCGACATAATAATGCTGATGAAGTCCATCTATTTCTCAATCACTGCGGGCAGAAAGGATAATTAGCGCCATCATAATCCCAGCGGCAAGGAAATGAAATCACCGCGGCGGCGCTCTCTGTCCTGAAACGGGCGTTTAACTGGACTTGCAATTAGCCCGGGACGGTGCAGAAAATTTGTTGGTTGATATTTGCAAAGCCTGTTTTTTGTTCCCAAACTGAATGAACACCGGGCGACTTTCTTTAAGGATAAAACGATGCGACGTTGTCTGCGGCTAGCGTGGGGAGTAGCGTTTATTTTCGCCTTGTCGGTACAGGCTGAAACGAAGGTCTATGGTGAGCAGCGCATCAGCGGCTGGTGGAGCTGGTTGAAAAACGACGTCTCGCAGACCTGGAATGAGCCGCAAAACTACGATTTATATCTGCCGTTTCTCAGCTGGCACAACCGCTTTATGTACGATAAAGAGAAAACGGATAACTATAATGAAATGCCGTGGGGCGGAGGTTTCGGCGTTTCCAGATATAACGCGGAGGGCAACTGGAGTTCGCTCTACGCCATGATGTTCAAAGATTCGCACAACGAGTGGCAGCCGATTGTCGGCTACGGCTGGGAAAAGGGCTGGTATCTTGATAGCCGTCGTGACTTTCGCCTGGGTCTTGGCGTCACCGCCGGGATCACCGCCCGCGATGACTTTGCCAACTACGTACCTCTGCCGATTATTTTGCCGCTCTTCTCCGCCAGCTACCGCCGTCTGAGCGTGCAGTTCACCTATATTCCCGGCACCTATAATAACGGCAACGTACTGTTTGCCTGGCTGCGCTACGGTTTTTAAATGCGCAGGCGGCCATGACCTGAACCGGCGAGCGTCAAATCGTAATCACTTTTTTGACCACCGAATTGGACAGCGCGAGCATCGAAATCAGTACCGAAGTGATAAACGTAAGGACAATCAGCATTAATTTTGTCCCCAGCGAGTTAATCGGGATAAACGCGGTGAGCAGGTGAAAAACGGAGTAGTGGAGAATATAGACGCCGGTCATCGTTTTGCTAATGGTGGCGAGAAGGGTCTCCTTGAACTCGCTGTTTTTGCGAAACCGCACGCCGTTGGCGGCAATAACCAGCGCAACCACCAGAATATAGATTTGTGAACCGGTCAGAATGAACGCATTTCTGTCGGCCTTAAACAGGGCGAAAAAGAAATGCCGCTCGTAAAACCAGGTAAAAAGGTAAATAAACGGAATGGCGATCATCGCGCCTTTGACCACTTTTTCTCGCCTGAGCCAGTCGGCGACCAGCGGGTCGCTGAACAGCTGACCGGTCAGATAAAACAGCAGCCAGGTCCACAGGCGGTACTGCGGCGCCAGGCTCAGCGCATGGACATTCGGGTACAGCGCGGACAAAAGATCGTAACCATACGAGAGCAGCAGCAGCGTGAACACCGCGGCAAAGAACGCTGTGCGTCTTTGGCTGAGCCACTCGATAACCGGGTGAAAGGTGTAAATGACGATAAACGCAAATACAAACCACGGCTGGATAAGATAGCCGCGCTGGTAGGGCTCCCAGAGATAGTACACCGTCATCCAGAACAGAAAGACGATCACCACGCTTTTGATTTTGCCCAACTGCCATTGTGAGTCGTGGCGAGACTGTGAATCCAGATAGCCCGCCACCACAAAAAACAGCGGCGTGGCGATAGTGGAAATAAACGTCAAAAACCCGAGGATCCAGTGATAGTCATAATCATAGCTATCCCAGGTGTTGTAAATGGTGAAGAAGGTCACCGCCGTCATGCATCCCAGCGTTTTAATAATATTTAATCCGGTACTGTTCATGGTTGTCGCTTCATATTCTGATTGTGGAAACAGGCGTAGATTACCGGCAGAACCAGCAGCGTCAGAATAGTAGCAAAACCCAGACCAAACATGATAACGACCGCCATGCTCTGGAAGAAAACGTCGAGTAATAAAGGCGCCAGGCCGAGCACGGTGGTAAACGCCGTCAGCAGGATAGGGCGCAGACGCGAAGTGGCGGCATCAATAATCGCCTCCTGCTGCGCTTTTTCCTGTTTCTGCTGTTCAATCTCTTCTACCAGCACGATGCCGTTACGGATCAGCATTCCGCTCAGGCTCAGCAGACCGATTAACGCCATAAACCCAAAAGGGATCCCGGTGATTAAAAAGCCCGGCGTTACGCCAATCAGCGCCAGCGGCACGGTCAGCCAGATGGCGATCGCATTTTTCAGCGAACTGAACATCAGGACGGTGATGACAAACATCACCAGGTAACCCAGCGGCAGGGTAGTAAACAGCCCCTGCTGCGCCTCGCTGGAGTTCTCCGCATCGCCACCCCACTCAATGCTGTAACCGTGCGGCAGAGCGAGCGCATCAATCTGCGGCTTCACGCGGGACAGGATATCCCCCGACGTCTGGTGGCTGAGCGGGTCGGGATCGGTCTGTACCGTCAGCACCCGGCTGCGATCGCGGCGCAGGATTAGCGGATCTTCCCATTCAAGGTGAAAGCCGCTGACCACGTTACTGAGCGGAATATACTGCTGGCGGCTCTGGCTCCAGACCAGCACGTTATTCAGGTGATTCGCGTCCTGGCGCTCGGCGGCGGGCGGGCGGACGATCGTCGGCAGCAGGTCGGCTCCCTCACGGTACAATCCAACGCGGCTGCCGGAGAAGTTCATCTCCAGGGCGTTATCAATATCCTGTTTATCAACGCCCAGCTCGCGCCCAAGCGCGGGGGAGTACTGCGGACGAATAACTTTGCTACGGTTTTGCCAGTCGTTGCGAACGCCGTCGGTGGCCGGGTCCGCGGAGAGGATATCGCCAACCTGGCTGGCGAGCAGGCGCAGACGGTCGGGGTCCGGACCTTTAATCCGCACCTCGATGGCGCTGTCGCCGGAGGGACCGAACATCACGCGCTTCGTGCTGGCGTTCACCTGCGGGTAGTTGCGCGCAATATAGCGATCCACATGCTGCGTCAGGGCGGCAATGCTGCGCTGGTCGTCCATGCGCACCATGATCTGCGCATAGTTGCTGTACTGCCGTTGCCCGCTGTAGGTGAGGATAAACCGCATACTGCCCTGACCGACGGTGGCCACGGTGGTGACCACGCCCGGCTGGCCGTTAATGGTGGTCTCAATATCGCTGGTCATCTTTTCGGTGGTCGCGATATCGGTACCGTAGGGTAGCCAGAGATCGACAAAGAAAATCGGCGTATTTGACGAGGGGAAAAAGTTTTGCCGCACCGAGCCGAATCCCCAGATAGCGGCGGCCAGCAGCGCCGCCATGATGGTCAGCGTAATGGTTTTGCGCAGCAGAAGAGCACGCAGAGCCTGCTGGTACAGACGGTAAAAGCGCCCGCCGTACGGATTGGCGTCGGCCTGCGCCACCGGCTGCGATTGATTTTTAAACAGCCACCATTTAATCAGCACCGGGGTAATGGTCAGCGCCGAGAACCAGCTCAGCATGAGCGAAATCAGCAGCACCTGGAACAGCGATTTACAGTATTCGCCGGTCGAGTCCTGCGACAGGCCAATCGGCGCAAAGGCGAGAATGGCAATCACCGTGGCCCCCAGCAGCGGCAGCGCCGAACGGCGGATCACATAGTTAATCGCCATGAGCAGCGTTGACCCCTGCTGGCGGGCGATCAGCACGCCTTCGACGATGACGATAGCGTTATCGACCAGCATGCTCAGGGCGATAATCAACGCCCCCAGCGAGATACGCTGCAGCTCGATACCCCACAGGTACATGATCAGCAGCGTACCGAGCACGTTGAGCGCCAGCGACAGGGCGATAATAATGCCGCTGCGTACGCCCATAAAGATCAGCAGCACGCCAACCACAATCGCCAGCGCCATCAGGAAGTTGGTGATAAAGCCGTTGACCGAATGGGCGACTTCCGCCGCCTGATCGTAGAACAGGTCAATGTTGATTCCGGCCGGTTTTTCCGCCGACATCTGCTCCAGCTTGCTTTCCAGCGCGCGGCCAACGTCAATCACGTTAACCCCGGGTATAAACGACACCCCCATAGTGACCGCCTGTCGGCCGTTGGCGTGGTAAATGCTGGAAGGCGATTCGCTCAGCCCGCGCGAGAGGGTGGCAATATCGCGCAGCCGCGTCGCCGTTACCGAGCCGTGCGGGCTGATTAACAGGTCGCCAAGCTCGTCGAGGTTGGCAAACTCGCCCGTGGGATGCAGGCGAATCGATTCGCTGCCGGATTTAATCTCACCGGCGTTAGACACCACGTTCAACCTGCTCAGTATCGCCGCCAGCTGGTTGAGCGTGATTCCGCGGGCGGCCATTTTCGCCAGCGAGATATCGATGTTGATCTGCTGGGGGATCGCCCCGCCGATGGCGACTTTGCCGACGCCGGGGACCAGCACCAGTTCGCGACGCAGCTGCTCGGCATAGCGAACCAGCTCAGGGTTGGTAAAGCTCTCGCCGGAGAGGGCAAAGAAGAAGCCAAAGACATCGCCAAAATCGTCGTTCACAAACGGAGCGGCGACGCCGGGAGGGAACTGGCGGGCAGCGTCGCCCACCCGGCGGCGCAGTTCATCCCAGATTTGCGGCAGCTCGCGGGAGTGGTAGCGCGAGGCGATATTGACGGTAATTTGCGACAGGCCGTTGGAGGAAATTGAGCTGACGTTGTCGAGATACGGCAGCTGCTGCAGCGCGTTTTCCAGCGGCAGGGTGACTTCTTCTTCCACCTGCTGCGCCGACGCGCCGGGATAGTGGGTGACCACCACCGCGGTTTTGATGGTAAACGCCGGATCTTCCAGGCGGCCAATATTCAGCAGAGCGAAGATCCCGCCGATGCCCAGCAGCAAAATGGTCAGCCAGACGCGGACCGGGTTGTTAATAAACTGGCGGGAAATATCCATTACAAACCTCGTTCACGCGTCCAGATACGAACCGGCTGTTGCGCATGTAATTCGCTGACGCCTGCCGCCACTACGCGCTCGCCGACGCTGAGCCCTTCGGTAATCACCACGCCCTGAGAGGTCACCGGGCCCACGCCGACTTTTCTCTCTTCCAGCTTGAGCTGGTCGCCGCTGCCCTGTACCACCCAGACGTGGGGCTCATTGCGCGGGCGATTATCCGGGTTAAACACCGCTTCAACCGGCACCACCACCGCGTTTTGACCGGCGCTGGCGGGCAGGTTTGCCAGATTGACCGTCACCGTTCCGCTAACGCCGCCCACCGAGGGAAAGTCGGCCGGCCGCGGCATAGTCAGTATGATTTGCCAGGTGAGCGTGCTGCTGTCGCTGCTGCCGGTATGTTCTTTGTAGTCGGCGGTAAACTGGCGATCCGGCATGGCGTTAATTTTGACGACAGGACGATACTGCGCGTTGCGAATATCCAGCGCGGTAAAGAGGTTTTCCGGAACGCTAAACACCACGTCGAGCAGATCGGTTCGCGTCAGGGTCACAATGGGCTGTCCGGCGGCGACAACCTGGTGGTTACGTACCGGCACGTTGGCGGCAACGCCGCTGAACGGGGCGGTCAACGTCATTTGCGACAGCTCTTCGCGGGCGATTTTCAGCGCGGCGTTAGCGGCGTCGCGGTTGGCCCGCTGGATATCCATTTCCGCCTTTGAAATCGCCTGACGCCCGGCCAGCGTCTGGAAGCGATCGAACTGCCGCTGGGCGAGGGTGGCAGCGGTTTGCCGTTCATTCACGCGCTGCTGCGCTTCCCGGGCGTTGAGCCTGGCAAGGGGCTGCCCCTGAGTAATATTGGCTCCCTGACGGACATCAAGAGATTCAATCTGGCCGCCGCGTTTGAAAGACAAATCGGTGGAGTCCCCGGACTCAATGCGGGCGGGAAATACGCGCTGCTGCGCATCACCGATAGCCACCACCTCGGCGACTTTGACCATCCGCGGTAACGGCGTAATTTCAGGCGCTTTCCGATCGCAAGCCGTTGTTATTAAAATAACAAGCGGAATGAGAGAAAAATAACGGTTCACTGTATTCCCCTCGAAGTAAAAGGCTATATTTTACATATTATTCACAATCGCTGTATTTATTCAGCGAGGGCCGAGACAACGAAATAGGTAATTAAACCGGTAGCCGTACAGGCGATTATTGCCAGGGCAATAAACAGGCTCAGGCGAAACAGACTGTAACCGAACATCGTTCCTCCTTTAGCGCTAACGCTTAGCTAAGTAAATTCTTATCGTAATAATTATTGTGGGGCGACAGAAAGTGAACAAGCCACTGATAATGAGGATAGTCGTAGTAAAACGGAAATGTTAAAAAGAGCAAAAATTACGGCGATGGCGACGATTTTACGGGGTTTGTAGTCGAATTGTCTGGCTGCGCCTGACTCTGTGATATTTTTCAATATATTAATTGGCGACTTAATAATGTTTATCGTGGTGTGCTACGTTTAATTATACCTACACGTCTTGCAGATTTTGTTCTTGAGATCTTTTCCTCAGCGCCATTGCCCGGGCTGTTTTCACCACCTTTTTTAGGTAATAAAAGGATTGTCTCTATGTATAAAAATATCCTCGTGCCGGTTGATGTGTTTGAAATCGGTCTGGCGGACAAGGCCTTGTCCCACGCCCAATTCCTTGCGCAAAGCTCTTCGGGACAGATTCATCTGGTACACATCATTCCCTCTTTTTCTCCGGTACTGACGCGCGGTTTTATTTCCGATGCACGAAAAATGGAGGACTATCTGATTAATACTGCTAAGGAAAAGCTGGCAGAGCTGATCAAGAAACTCGCGCTGACGGAAAAGGATATTCAGATTCACATTCGCAGCGGCAACATTCGCGATGAGGTGACCAAACTGGCCGATGAACTGAAAGCGGATGTGGTGATCATCGGTTCGCGCAACCCGAATATTCAGACGCATCTGCTGGGGTCGGAGGCGGCAGGAATCGTTCGCTATGCCCATGTTCCGGTTTTTGTGGTGCGTTAAGGGCGGCCTGAGGCTGTCCTGATTTCCGTTACAGGAGTGAGGAGATAACTATGAATACAGAAAAACCGGGCGGCCCGTTCTATCAGCTCTCCGTAGAAGAAACCCTGACCAGCACCAACAGCACTCCGGAAGGCATCAGCGGCGCCGAGGCGGCGACGCGTTTGCAGCAGTATGGCGAAAATGCGCTGCCGCAAAAGGCGGGAAAGCCGGCGTGGCTGCGCTTTCTGGCGCATTTTAACGATGTGCTGATCTATGTGCTGCTGGCGGCGGCGCTGCTGACGGCGGTCATGGGGCACTGGGTGGATACCCTGGTGATCCTCGGCGTGGCGGTGATTAACGCCCTGATCGGCCATATCCAGGAGAGCAATGCGGAAAAATCGCTTCAGAGCATTCGCAACATGCTCTCCAGCGAGGCGGTGGTTATTCGTCAGGGCAACCATGAAACGATCCCGACAACCGCCCTGGTCCCCGGCGATATCGTCGTCATCCGCGCAGGCGATCGCATTCCCGCCGACCTGCGGGTGATCGAAGCGCATAACCTGCGGGTGGAAGAGGCGATTCTGACCGGCGAATCGACGGTGGTGGAGAAAAGCACCGAGGCGCTCAGCGGCGAACTGCCGCTAGGCGATCGTACCAATCTGCTGTTTTCCGGCACCACGGTGAGTTCGGGCGGCGGAAAAGGCCTGGTGGTCGCCACCGGCGGCGATACCGAGCTCGGCCATATTAACCAGATGATGTCGGATATCGAAAAACACCGTACGCCGCTGCTGGTGCAAATGGATAAGCTCGGCAAAGCCATTTTTATCATCATTCTGGTGATGATGGCCGCGCTGTTTGTCTTCAGCCTGCTGTTCCGCGATATGCCGGTTTCTGAGCTGATGCTGTCGTTGATTAGCCTCGCGGTGGCGTCGGTGCCAGAGGGTTTACCGGCGATTATCTCGATAATCCTCTCGCTCGGCGTGCAAACCATGGCCCGTCAGAAGGCGATTATCCGCAAGCTGCCCACAGTGGAAACCCTTGGGGCGATGACGGTGATCTGCTCGGATAAAACCGGAACGCTGACCATGAACGAGATGACGGTGAAGGCCGTTATTACCGCCGATAACGTTTATCGGGTGGAGGGCGACAGCTACGAACCGGTAGGGAATATTCATCCGATCGATGAGCCCGATCCGATAACCGTTGCCCCCGGCACGCTGCTGGAACGCTATCTGCGCACCATCGATCTGTGTAACGACAGTCAGCTTATCAAAGACGAAAGCGGGCTGTGGAAAATTACCGGCGGCCCGACCGAAGGGGCGCTGAAGGTGCTGGCGGCGAAAGTCCCGCTCCCGACGGTCAACACCGAGCTGCGCAGCAAAATCCCCTTTGATTCACAGTATAAATATATGTCGACGCTGTACCGCATCGGCGATGAAGAGATGATTTTGATTACCGGCGCGCCCGATGTCCTGTTCCGTCTGTGTCAGCATCAGCAAACCGACCATGGCCTGGCGCCGCTCGATCAGCCTTACTGGGAAGCGAAAATCGAAGAGTACGCGCGGGAAGGGCTGCGGATGGTGGCAGCGGCGTGGAAACCGGCAGCCGACGGGCAAACGGAGCTTAGCCATGAGGATTTACAGCAGGGCGTCATTCTGCTGGGGGTTGCCGGGATGATGGATCCGCCGCGACCGGAGGCGATTACGGCGATCGGCGACTGCCTGCAGGCCGGGATCCGCGTGAAGATGATCACCGGCGACCACCCGCAAACCGCGATGAGTATCGGCAAGATGCTGGGGATCGGCAATGCGGAAAACGCCATCACCGGTAGAGAACTGGAGGTGATGGACGATATTCAGCTCAGCGAAGCGGCGCAGAAATTCGATATTTTCGCGCGTACCAGCCCGGAAGATAAATTCCGCCTGGTGCAGGCGCTGCAAAGCAGGAAAGAGGTGGTCGGGATGACCGGCGACGGCGTGAACGACGCCCCGGCGCTGAAGCAGGCCGATGTCGGGATCGCGATGGGGATTAAGGGCACCGAAGTGACCAAAGAGGCCGCGGATATGGTGCTGACCGACGATAATTTCGCCACCATCGCCAGCGCCGTCAGGGAAGGGCGTCGGGTATACGACAACCTGAAGAAAACCATTCTCTTCATTATGCCGACCAACCTGGCGCAGGGGCTGTTGATCATTATTGCGCTGCTGGCGGGGAATTTAATTCCGCTGACGCCGGTGCTGATCCTGTGGATGAACATGGCGACCTCCGCCACGCTGTCGTTCGGCCTGGCGTTCGAAGCGGGCGAGAAGAACATCATGCGGCGTCCGCCGCGCGATCCCAAACTGCACGTAATGGACGGCTTTGCTATCTGGCGGGTGATTTTTGTCGGTTCGATGATTGCCGTCAGCGCCTTTGTGCTTGAAGCCTGGCTACAGCCGCGCGGCTATTCGCCTGAGTTTATCCGCACGGTGCTGCTGCAGACGCTGGTCACCGCCCAGTGGTTCTATATGCTCAACTGCCGGGTGGCGGACGGCTTCTCGCTGAGTAAAGGGCTGCTGGCGAACCGGGGGATCTGGATTGTCAGCGGGGTGCTGCTGGTGCTGCAGCTGCTGATTATCTACGCGCCGTTTATGCAGATGCTGTTTGGTACCGAAGCGCTGCCGTTCCGCTACTGGGTTATCACCTTTATTATCGGTTTTGTGATGTTCCTGATTGTGGAAGTCGAGAAGCCGCTGACCCGGAGATGGCGTACGGCCTGATATTGAGCAGAACGCGGCATTCCCGGTAGCCCGGCTAAGCGCAGCGCGAGCCGGGCTACCCGTGATGTGATGATGGGTTCCCCGGGCAGGCGCAACGCGCCGCTCCCGGGATAACCTCGTTGCTTGCAATTGAGATTGATATTAGCAATCATTATCACTACCGAGGGTGTGCTGGAAACAATCAACCGATGTCGCTTCGCAAGTTTTGTTTTGCTTCTCCGCCGAAAGGGCGGATTTTTATCGCCGCGCTGGTCTCCACGCTTTATGGCATTAACGCTTACGCCAGGCCGGATATGCGCCCGCTGGGGCCGAATATCGCCGACCGCGGTTCCGCGTATTATCACTTCAACGTTGCTTATTTCGATTCCCTTGATGGCGAACGGCATTATAAGGTCTGGACGGCGATACCGAACGCGGCGCCGCCCGCGCAGGGGTATCCGATTCTGTACGCCCTGGACGGCAACGCGGTGATGGACCGGTTGTCCGACTCGCTGCTTGAGACGTTTACGCAAAAAACGCCGCCCGTTATTGTGGCCATCGGCTATCAAACGAATTTGCCCTTCGATCAGCCCGCCCGAGCCTATGACTACCGGCCGAAAGTAGAGGAGAATCCTGCCGACGCCGGATGGGACCGACGGAAGAGCGGCGGCAGCGAGGCATTTCGCCAGCTATTAGAAAATACCATCGTGGAAAAAGTTGAGCGCGGGATCGCTATCAACCCTCAGCAGCGGGCTATCTGGGGGCACTCCTATGGCGGATTATTCATCATTGACGCCTGGCTGGCGTCATCCCGCTTCCAAATCTATTTTTCTGCCAGTCCTTCTCTGGGACGGGGCAACGCCTCGCTGTTAGCAAAAATGGCCGCGGCGAAGGCGGATGCGTTTAACCGGAAGACCCTGTACCTGATGGAGGGGGCGGTTGCGACCCAGCGGGCCTCTTCCGCGGGAGCAGAAGAGATCCGGGGCAACGTCCTGCAGACGGTTTCCCTGCTCAAGAAAAATGGCGTGGCGGTCAACTGGTGGCCCTATCCCGGGCTGTCTCACGGGGAGATGTTTAGCGCCTCGCTGCAAAGCGCGCTGCTGGCGATGAGCGGTTTTCCCCGGGGCTCGGGCAATTAGTCGAAGATGCATTTTCGCATACCGCCGAATGAGAGCAGGGCGCATTAACTGGCGGCCCTGCTGTTTCGATGTTTAAGGCAGTTGACGATAGGCGTCGTCGGCGACCGGCTCCAGCCATTCGTTAGACGCACCTTCGGCAGGGACGGCAACGGCGATATGGGCAAACCAGCTATCGGCGGCCGCGCCGTGCCAGTGCTTGACGCCGGCGGGAATATTCACGACGTCCCCAGTGGTAAGCTCGCGCGCCGGTTGATTCCACTCCTGATACCAGCCGCGACCGCCGGTCACCAGTAAAATTTGCCCGCCTTTATGATGGATATGCCAGTGGTTACGGCAGCCGGGCTCGAAGACCACGTTACCGATATTGACCCCTTCCGTGGAGAGCATATTCAGGTAGCTGGTACCCTGAAAATACTGCGCATAGGCCTCGTTTTTCTCCCCCTTAGGGAAGATACCGTTACCGTCAAATTGTTGGTTCATGATGTCTCCACATTTCAGTTTCGGGCTTTTAAGCGGCCCCTTACGACTCGTTGAACAAAGTGTAGAGAAGGTTTGATTAAATGATAAGATGCGCAAATATGAATACACTGGTGCACAAAATTCACCAATGATGGGCAAAGAAAAACTCAACGACCTGCAGGCTTTTGCCACGGTGGCTCACGAGCGCAGCTTTACCCGGGCGGCCGCGATTCTGGGTGTTTCCCGGTCAGCGCTGAGCCATACGCTGCTGGCTCTGGAAGCGCGTCTCGGGGTAAGGCTGTTAACCCGCACCACGCGCAGCGTTTCGCCAACCGATGCCGGGAACCGTCTGCTGGCCGTTCTGGCGCCGCGGCTGAATGAAATCGAAGCTGAACTGGCTTCGCTGCGCGCTTCACGAGATAAACCCGCCGGGACGGTACGCATCACCGCCAACGATCATGCCATCGTCACCGTGCTGTGGCCCCGTCTGCGGCCTTTATTAACGCAATACCCGGATATTCATATTGAGTTCAGCGTCGGGTACGAGCTGACCGACATTGCCGCCCAGCGTTTTGATGCCGGCGTACGGATGGGCGATCAGGTGGATAAGGACATGATTGCGGTGCGCATCACGCCCGATGTGCAGATGGCGGTGGTTGCCGCCCCCGCTTATCTTGCCGGCAGGGCGGCAGTAAGACGTCCTGAGGATCTGATGGCGCATAACTGCGTTAATTTGCGTTTGCCCACCCACGGCGCGCTTTACGCCTGGGAGTTTGAAAAGGGAAGTCAAAAGACCCGCGTTCGCGTTGACGGGCAAACCGTTTTCAACAATACCTTTCTGATGATTCAGGCCGCGCTGGACGGAGCAGGGATTGCCTATGTTCCTCACGACTTAGCGGCGAAATATATCGCTACGGGGGAACTGGTACCGCTACTTGCCGACTGGTGCCCTCATTTCCCGGGATACTATCTTTACTACCCGGGCCGACAGCATCTTCCGGCGGCGTTTACGCTGGTGGTCGACGCGCTGCGCTGGCACCGCAGGGGGTGATCCCGGCTGCGCGATGGCTGCCGGGTTTCTTAAACAGGGATCCTCAGACCGGGATGGCGTTACTTATTGTTGGAATTGGGAACATGCTGCTGCATCAATTCAACGATCCAATCAATAAAAACACGTAGTTTGGCGTTGACATGGCGGTTCGGCGGAAACGCCAGGTACAATGGCATTGGACTGATATGCCATTGTTCAAATAACGGAATTAAAGCGCCACTGGCCCGATGTTTTGCCGCCATATAGGTTGGCAGCGCAATCACGCCTAAGCCAGCGAGCCCCGCTTCGAGGTAAGCGTTGCCATCATCCACGGCAAGTACATAGCGGCCTGTGATTTCAATATGTTCACTCCCACTGCGCAGGACCAGAGGATCAATCTTACCGGTGCGCGAGGACAAGAATCCCACTATGCGATGGTCGGTGTTTTCCAGCTCTCGCGGGTGCGCAGGGGCGCCAAGGCGCTCCACATAGCCAGGGGCGGCGTAGACGCCGATTTGCAAATCGCCGACATGGCGCGCGATCAGGGACTGGTCGTTGATGTCGCCACCGCGCAGGACGCAATCCACATTGTCGCCGATCAGGTCCACCACCCGGTCGCTGACGCCCATGTCGAACTGGATGTCAGGGTAGCGCGCGTGGAAAGCCGGTAGCGCCGGTACCAGGACGAGGCGGGCCAGCGGACTGGGCACATCCACCCGTAGCCGTCCCCTGGGCGTCATCGCCGCACTGGACAGGCTGTTTTCAGCATCCTCCATGTCCGCCAGCAGGCGGATGACGCGCTCGTAGTAGACCGCGCCATCGGCAGTCACGCCGAGCCTGCGGGTGGTGCGATGGAGCAACTTGACGCGCAGGCGCGCTTCCAGCTGCTGAATGAGCTGCGTCACCGTGGTTTTACTCATATGAAGCGTTTGGGCAGCCTTTGTGAAGCTCCCTGCCTCCACCACGCGAGCAAAGGCGCGCATCGCATCGAAACGATCCATTCCTTATCCCCCTTTTCACCGATTGTTTGGATTTTACAAACAATGATGGACAAAGTCGCTTGTTTATCCACCCGATCCCGCACCTGTAAAGTGACTTTACGTTCACCGGGCTGATTTTGCCCCATTGCAGAGGTACAAATATGACAGCACGCGAAGCCGTTTTTCCCCTCGGTCGGCAGGTGCTCTATGAGCGCAATCGCTATTCACCGGCCATTAAATCCAATGGTTTCTTGTTCGTTTCCGGGCAGGTTGGTAGCCGCGAGGATGGTTCGCCTGAGCCCGAACTAAAAGCGCAGGTCAGGCTGGCATTCAATAATCTGAATGCTGTTCTCGCGGCTGCGGGCTGCACGTTCGGTGACGTGGTTGACGTGACCCTCTTTGTCGTCGATCCCGAGTCAAATCTCGACGCTATCCGGAGTATCCTGCCAGAATATTGGGGGGAAGCGCCTTACCCTACGTTGACCGGGATCGGCGTGACGTGGCTTTACGGATTCCAGTTTGAGATTAAGGTGATTGCCAGGCTGCCCTGCGCGTGACGGGTTTTTCCGCCAGTCGGAAGATAAGACAGAGGAAAATTTATGAAAGCAGCGGTCTATGACGTGGAAGGCGCTCCCGGCGTCCTGAAATATGTCGATGTCCCGGAGCCGGTCACAGGGCCCGACGACATCCTGATTTCTGTCGAGGCTATCTCGATTGAGGGTGGCGATTTGATCAATCGCCGTTCAACGCCGCCGCCGCTTCCTTCATGGATCGTTGGCTACGCGGCCGCGGGCACAGTTGTTGCCGTCGGATCGAAAGTCCGAAGCCGTACGGTTGGGGACAGAGTCGCTGCTTTTCACATGCAGGGATCGCATGCGGAACGTTGGGCTGTGCCCGCGGAACGCACCTGGCTTATACCCGATGGGGTGGGAATGGCAGAAGCGGCAGTGTTGCCGATTTCATTTGGAACCGCGCATCATTGCCTTTTCACGCGTGGCATGCTCCGGCAGGGAGAAACCGTTCTTATTCAGGCCGCAGCGGGTGGCGTGGGGCTCGCGGCCGTTCAGCTTGCCTCACAAGCAGGCGCAACGGTCATCGCCGTGGTAAGCGGAACGCAGCGACGAGGTCGGTTGCGTGAACTTGGTGCCGATTATGTTGTGGATCGTACAAAGGATAACATCGTGGACAGTGTCCGACAGTACACCCATGGCACCGGTGTTGAGCTCGTCATCGATCCGGTGGGAACGACGTTGCCTGTTTCGCTTTCTGCACTCGCTCCGGAAGGACGTCTGGTCTTCGTCGGTAATGCCGGCGGCGGCAGTCTGACTGTCGACTTATGGCCGGCAATGCAGTCTAACCAGACGCTCATGGGGGTATTCATGGGACCTCTTTTTGCAAGACATGGAGTTCGAACAAGCGTGGACGAGATGCTGCAGGCTGTAGCAGCAGGGCGCGTCACGGTTGTCATTGATCGCATCTTCCCCCTGGCTAACGCTGCCGCGGCCCACGAATTTGCTGAGACAGCGAAACCGCTTGGCCGGATCGTGATGAAGCCATGACGCGCGTTTGACCAGGATGAGTGCGTGGCGGCAGGATGCTATTAGAAGCGTTTTTCGGATGGTACTAACTTTCTGATTTTGAGGCGTTAAGGGACACTGTGGGCACGCCGTCCTCGAATCCGCTTGACCTCAAAATTCTTCCGATGTGGAGGAGAAAATGAAAATAAAAAAGCCCGCTTCAAAAGCAGGCTTTTCAAATTTGGCTCCTCTGACTGGGATCGCCTTTGCCAGTAACTGGCTAATTATTAAGCTAAATCAGAAATCCCCTTCTGTCAAGACCACCAGAGTGACCACCAATGACACAGGTGACATAAAACTAGTTTGAGTTCCCCACTCTGAATGTGGTGAATCGCCAAGGATTATCTATTCATCATTACTGCTCTCAAACTCAATAACAACGGAGGGGGCATCAAGTAACCCACCTAATCTGACCCCATTAGTAGGGATTACGTTGGCACAATTAACAGGATCAATTATGAGCCTGATTTCATCCGACTGACCTGTTTCAAGTCCTGACACAAGAGCCAGAATAAAGTTGCTTCCACGTTCCTTAGCGCGTAAGTACTCATTGTTAGACATCTCTATCTGGTTCTGGGGACCACGGCCAGTGGCTTTCATTTCGATAAACTGTTTCCAGTCAATAACGGCATCGGCACCCACACCATGATTGCGTCTGAAATCAATAATCCTCTGATCGTCGGTTGTGTCCAGAGCTTGGGAAAGTAGCTCCCAAGCTCTCTGCTCAAGATCTGCGTTGGTATAGGCAACCGGTGCGGGAACTGATGAACTTGGACCTCGTTGGGGCACTGGCGGGGTATTTTTCAGTCCTCGGGATCCTCCACGGGTGGCTGTAGATTTTGAGGGTGCAGCCTTGGTCTGCAGCGAAGCTCCGACCATAGCACCTACCGATGGCTTCAGTGTTCTTGGCTTCGCTCCAACTGATCGGCTCTTCGGTGGAGTAACGTTAATTTTGTGTTTTACCGAACCGTTAATATTGGTGATTATATCTTCCATGGCTTCAGTACGAGCCTCGTCACTCGCAAGGCGGATTGCTTCTGCCGCTGAGTGACAGCTTTTTTGCCAAGCAAGAACCCATTCGCCATCAATTCGCCGACGTTCTTTTGCAGGAAACAGAGAAGCAATAAGCCATCCTCCAGAATCACGATTGCCGATTGCGTCATTATAAAAATGGAAGACTTCGGATTGGTTCAAACTCACGGCATTAAGAGCAACTTCAATAAATCCAGCAGGGAACTCTGAAGACAATGCACGCACTGTGATGGGGTGCTCGTAAATATAGAGCTGAGTATTCCTAAGAGTATCCCAGCTTATAACGAGTTTTTCACGTAATTCAGGGGTACTTCTGGCAAGCTCATTTGACAGGTGTTCAACAGCATGCCCAAAACGTAATCTTTCCTGGTCACCACGCTCTTTAGCGTAGGAATTATTACCGAGAATCTGAAGTTCAGGATTCAGTTCTTTTACTCTAAGTGCTTTAACCAGTCTAGGGAAATCCTGTATATCACAAGGCGGTATCCAGCAATGAAGGGTAGGAAGCCTCTTACTTAATTGCTGCCGAAGCTCTGGATTGTCCACGTAGTGAATTGGGCGTTGAGTTACCCAGCCAGTCGAGCAGAACAGTGGTAGTACCCGTAACTTATCTTTATGGTAGCGCTCTGCATGCTCCAGCAATTTCTCCATGTAACGATAAACATCCATAAGCTGAGATTCTATTCTTGAATCATACTGTTCACGAGTCAGTTCCCGACAGCATTGGATACAGTCATCAATGCCTGGTTCGGGGATATTCAGTGTACGCCAAAGGTTTTGGCAATTTGACGACGAGCCTCCAGGCACAAAAAGTCGCTGGCCATGGAAAATATCTAGCCCTCTAAGTAATTCGTTTGGTTTAGCCCATCCTTTTGAGGGCACATAAACGAGTCCTTTTCCCTCTAGAAAGCGACTCCTGAGCTCCTGGATAGTGAGTTCGCCCACTTTCGATGAAAAATATGACTCGGAAGAAGGACAGCGTTTTGCAATTGCACGGTAAATCGACTGTGTTTGAGTCTGATCTACCATTCTCGGGCTGTCACGTAAGGCCTTAAGTTGAGTTAGTAGGTCACTGATTCTGACATCAGTAATGATGCCTAATGCGGTTAAAAAATCGAGATCAATATCCTTGGCATTTACCCCGCAGATGAAGGTCTGGTAAAGCGTTTGAGTCTCTGGGGTCTTCAACACAGCAATATTAGAAAAAACAGTTTCTCCTTTACCGACCGCAACCCAATCGACACTTCTTAGTGTATTCAGCCACGCAGCTGTGACATTTCCCTTTTTATAAAAGTACTTAATCGCTTTGTGAAGGGAGGGGACCATTGAGACATGGGCATACAGGCGATGCCAGTTTTTGGAAAGGGTATGGACCAGCGCAGGACTTCGCTGTTTCGCGTGCTGCTTAGTGGCTTCCTTGATATTTTGAATGACATGCTCAAGATCTGGTGATTCATAGTCGTAATCAACCAGCTCAGCTCCATGTTCCCTGAGTTCTTTTTTACGGAGCTCTGTTCCCCAATAGAGGTTTTCATTCACTTTCTCTATACGAGGTGATGATTCAACCCCAAGCAGGAATAGAAACTTTCTGGCTCCCCGAGATTGTGTTCCATCCTCGCGTTTGCGTTTTGCTCCTTTGGTGATGTTAGTTTTCAAAATGGCTTCATATTTGGCTCCAACCCATTGAATACCATCTGTTTTCCCGGCGGCATCAGGCCACGTTGAGTTTTCACCATCTAGGGTTTTACACAGATAGCTTTCTGAGAGGCGCACTTTTTGTCGGAGCATCCGAACACCATCATAGACATATCCATCCAGTTTGAGAATAGTGCCAATTTTAGTCCCTATAACCTTTGCTTCGGTGTCCCGTAGATAATCAAATTTGTCCCGAAGTAAGCGGAGCTCATCTTCAGATATTTCAATGCTGCTTTTTTCGAATTTCTCTGCAAAGGCATTCAGTTCGATAGCTGTGTCGGTTTGGCTGACAAAAGCGGCGTGGTTATCCAGCCATGCAATGACTGGTTCGCCAGTACTCTTATCAGCATAATCTGAATGCAGTCGTTCCATCAGCCCCCAGTGTAAAGAAAAATCAGAAGGGCTGTTCAAAACCAGAGGGATTGAAGTTTGCGCTTTCGGTTTGCAGGAAACTGGTTCATTAAGATGAGAAAGCAGGAAGGGACGTTCAAATAATTCGGTATTTTCATGATTCTCAACAAGGCATGCCCCTGCATTGACCCACCATGCCGCAGGTTTAAAATTGAATATCCGGTTTTCCATGGCATCAAGTAATTCACCTGTATCGACAAGTCTTGACACATTGAGTTCATCCATAACACTACGCCAGCGATCCTGGCTATCCCGGGTACTTCTATGTAAAGCATGCAAACCTTTATGAATGAGTTCGACATCCTCTTCGGTCAGAAAACCAGTTAGTATGTCTTCTTCGTAACTGAGATCAGAAAAAGGATAATTACCTAAAGGTAGTTGTATCAGGGCATGCTGAGATAACCATGTTCTGGTTGTTTTTAGCGCGGCTAAAAAACGCTTGTTAAGAATTGAGCTACGGCCTGGATCTACGCCCTCAATAGAGAGTGGAATGAGATTCCATGCCGTTTTGGGGCTGGTAATTAGCATCCCAGCGGCTATATTTCCAACGACTTCTGCAGTTCGATCTATTAACCATCGATTCCAGTCATTTTCTATAATGGACTCACGTGACGTACTAGGATCGAATTGTGCATCTAATGAAAAAGGGAGCGTTGAGGGAATATCGGTACGAAAGCCAATGAAGATTCCTGAGTTAACCGGCTGTGACGAAATGGCGATTGAAATATCTGTTTCTTCACTACGTGTTTTATGAGCTGGGTGTAAATGTTCAGGAACGGCTACCGATGCTCGCCAGACAGTCCAGTCATCTTCTTTACTTTTAGCGTATCGATATTGCAGCTTTCTGATTCCCGGGTGTTGCAGCTCATAACCAGTATCCTTCCAGCTTGAAAAATCCAGCGAGCGTTCGCTTTTTATACTGCCATCCAGTTCACACCATTTTAATTGGCTTACCGAACTTAGAAACAGTAATCCTTCATGGCGCCATGAATCAAACCATTCAATGAGCTCAGCATCATCAAAGGCTGAATTAAGATCTGCGACAATCAGCGTATGGTGTCCCGGGTCATAAAAACCAGGAAGAGCTGGTTCAGGTGGCAAGCGGTTAAAATCTAGTTGATTACATGAAAAATGGTAAGGCGCAGAGTGTACGGAAATTGAGTCGGCAATGCGCAAAAGAGTTTTCATCCCGATCCCAAATCGGCCACGTTGGTCTATTCTATTGGTCTTGGAAGTTTGGTAAGGAAGAACCATCCCAAGAACGTTGAGGCAGGTTACTGGAGTGCCATTGTGGACAAGCAGTAGCTGTTTACCTGCTTCAGTTGATCTTAGTCCAAACCATACCTTAGTCGCCCTTACATCATCTGCGTTCTGAATAATTTCGATGATACCCTGGAAGGTTGCCACCGCTAGATCTTCTGCGCTTGCAGCCGCACCCTTAACCATTTTTTTGAGTATACCGGCGGCGTTTTTAAGTTCGCCTGCAGCAGTGTCGATCATGGCATCTGCAAACTCGATGGTTCTGGGATCATGGATATGAACTGCTGCGGGATCATTATCAATGATAAGCCGGGCGGCATTTTGACCTTTAAGAGTATCTGAAATGTCTGGTGTATTACTGGTGTCTTGCGGAAGGGACATATAGAAAAAGGCTCGCTGAAATTGAAAACAAAGGCGGTTATCCTGCTAGTAGGCTAACCGCCATACCTGTTTTGTTAAGATGATGGGGCAGTTGTTCACTATCACTTCGCTCTATCCACATTGTACAGCACTTTTTTTGAGCAAGGGGCTCACCATGCCCCAGTTACGTAACCACGGGTTACAACCACGGAGGTGAAGGCGTCAGGAAAGAAGACTGGACATGTCATTGGTCGTTCCTGTGTATTGAGCTCCATGGCAAGTACTAGCGTGCAGACCCGGATCTGGAAGGCGGTCGGTAGGCGTCGGGATACAGAAGTATGGCGATAGCCAATCCTATTATGGATGAGCAAACAGCGAACTTAGAGCTGCGCGATCTGCAAAGCTGAGACGCAATGATTTATTTCGTCTATTATCCATTTGTATAAATGACTGCATTCGGCAAAAAGCGGTTAACTTGTGTTCACGACTGCTGGGTGATTCAATCGAAATATTGCTTTTACCTGGACTATTGAGAGCAGCATAAAGTGACAATAAATATTGCAGATGACCTGCCAATGACTTCTATTAGGAATAGCGCTGTAGTATTAGCAGGTTTTGCATGTGTTGTCTTGATTGGCTGAGCTGATGTCCGATTTCTGCAAATCTTCTCGCAATGCAAGGATGTCATGATGAGTATTACTAGCCTATCTGATGCAGGTGGGCCTGCGGCAAGGCAAGGCTTCAAGTATCAGGATCACGTAGCTGTTAGTTTCATCTTCAAGATGCTCCGAGACAGCAACTACTCTCAAGTGGAATGCGAGACAGCGGATGATATCGTGGCTGTATTCCAATGCGAGGGCCAGATTCTAAATGAATACATTCAGGTCAAAACAACCGAAAGTGATGGCAAA
This sequence comes from Klebsiella sp. Q11, assembly GCF_964241505.1. Classification (NCBI taxonomy): domain Bacteria; kingdom Pseudomonadati; phylum Pseudomonadota; class Gammaproteobacteria; order Enterobacterales; family Enterobacteriaceae; genus Klebsiella; species Klebsiella sp. Q11. Next base: position 66,124 of record NZ_CAXSXW010000011.1, on the reverse strand, counting down.
TGGAACTTGAAAGAGATAACGGCGTTAGATGGCAGCAAGGCTAATTCTTCGCTTCTGCATAAATCGCTGAAATGCGATGTACGTCCAGGTATTGCCCGTTTCCGAATCGTGACCAAGCGCGACGTCGCAAAAATTCTTGAAGGATTCAAGAAAGAGATAGATAAGCGTGTTCTGCCTGACATAACCACGACCCGAGGTATGGCACTGTGCAAGACGTTTAAAACTTTTGTCTCACCTCAAAAAAGGAACTTTTTGTACTGGGCGGAAAACTTTGTCTGGCAGGTGTACGGTGATGTTGAGGCGTTGGAGGCCGTCAATATAAAGGCTTTGTCCCAGCTTGCGGAGGTGCTTGGAAATCGTCCCAACTTCACGCAACTAAAGGCAATTTACGAAGAATTTTTAGAGATTGCTGACAAAGCGGCCACGGCTAGCGTGAAGACAGCTGCAGCATCTAAGATCATCCTTCGAGATCCGACGCTGGCTTACCTCAGAAAATTATTAGACGAGGCTGATGACAAGTCAACAGCCACATCCAAACCATATAAAAAGCGTCCGGATCCGTTCTTGGTCGAGTTTCACGCCAACACTAAAGAGGGCTTATTGCACTCATTTTCTGGTTTTGACGTGCGCTATGCACTTAAGAAATGGCGGCACGAAAATTACGCAAAGCATCTCATCGAATGGCTACCTGAGTTTTCCCTAAAGGCCAGTGAAATCGTAAACATCCTCGCGCATAACGCCAAAGCGATCCTGGCTAGGTCAATCAGTACCTTCAGCGACAGTGAGCTTCCGCGCGATAGGCTCATTGCAGAACTAATTCTGCACTCCATCCTGCGCAGTCGCCAAGACAGCGAGCCCGTTGCGTGCAAAGTATTCTACAAATCTGCTGACAAGCTTTCAGAATTTGGCAATGCTCACATCGTTCAGATGCCTGATCAGGATGATCAGTTGTGGCTAGGTCTTGCCCGCTTGATCAAAGCAAATGATATGGATACAACCCTAGAGCAAATTCGCGAAATTCTTGACGAAACGATCTCAGAAACCGTGCTGTCGGCAGAGCGAGAAATCATTATTTCTTTACGCGAACCTTTACATCACCAGCCAAAAGCAGATTCCTTCAACCAAGCTCTGCATCGAAATTCTCCTGTCGATGACATGCTGAATATTCTCTGCTTCCCTATCTTGTTGACCTACGATAGTGCAGCGCTTTCGTCAGGCTGGCTCACTGATTACGTAGACAACCTCAAGATAGAGATCGAAACCCACTTCAGAACGTTCACCTCGGAACTGCCGGAGAACATCAAACAAGTGAAGGTGCACATCTTTTTGGTGCCTATGGAAAGCATTGAACATCTGACCAAGGCTTTCAACTCTTACTGCGAAAAGCTGGAAGAATTATAGGCATAACTGATACATGCTCTCCGGATTACGGAGCAGAAGGTATACGAGGATGAAGATATCCCGGGCAGGTCACTCTGCCGCAGATGTCTCAAGGAACAAAGCGGCTATGAATTACGAAAAAATCAAGAACATCCTGGCGAAACTGGGTGAAGAAAGCGCATCGACGGTCGATGTGCTTCTCGCCATCAACACCATTGTCAACAGAAGCAATTCAGAGTGGGAGGGCCGCGATTTGGTGATCCGAGCACTCGACAAATTTAAGCTTTTTGACTCTGTCGAACAGTCGCTCCTGCTAAACATGGTACGAGCTGTCGGACTATTCCCCTATATCACTCCTCACCTCAGCAGCATGGCGATTTCTGATCGCTTGGCTTATGAAGCTCACAGGGTCGAGGGAGTAGAACAGGGCATGGTGTTTCATCACCTGCAGGCTCATGTTTTCAGCTTGATCATGCAAGGCCGAAACGTTGTACTCAGTGCTTCTACAAGCGTCGGAAAAAGTCTAGTAATTGACGCTGTGCTGGCACAGAGACGATTCAAAAAGGTGGTGGTGATCGTTCCGACCATTGCGCTGATCGACGAAACCCGCCGTCGTCTGGTCAAACGCTTTAAGGACTTCAACCTGATTACGCATCCGAGCCAGGAATCTGTGAGCGAGACAACCAATGTCTACTTGCTCACCCAAGAGCGTGTCATCCAGCGTCCTGATCTTGCTGATGTGGAGTTCTTCGTCTTGGACGAGTTCTACAAAATCGATCTGGGGAATGCCACAGACGAAAGCACGCGCGCTGTTGACCTGAGCTTGGCCTTTCACAAGCTCGCAAAGACTGGTGCTCAGTTCTACATGCTCGGGCCTCACATTCAGAAGATCTCTGGTTTGGATGACTATGAGTACCACTTCATCCCATCCGACTACAGCACTGTCGCGGTCGACATCCAGAATTTCAATCTGGAGATGCGATCCGAAGAGCGAAAGGAAAAATTGCTCGAGTTGGTCACAACCCTAGACTCGCCTACCTTAATATACTGTCAGGCACCACCTAGTGCGAACAGGGTCGCAGAGTATTTGATTCAGGAAGCTGGGCTGACACCAGTACCAGAGACGCAGGAAATAGCAGCATGGATCTCTAAACACTACCACCCTGAATGGAACGTTGCTAAGGCAATATCTCTGGGTATCGGGATTCACCATGGCGGAGTGCCACGTGCATTGCAGCAGTACATCGTCAAGTTGTTCAACGAGGGCATCATCAAGCGAATCATCTGTACATCTACGATGATTGAAGGTGTCAACACATCGGCAGAGAACGTGATCATTTACGACCGCCGCCTGAAGAATTCAACGTTCGATTACTTCACCTACAAGAATATTTCCGGTCGCGCAGGCCGCATGAATAAGTACTTCATTGGAAAAGTCTTCATGCTCGAAGCGCCTCCCCTTGAGCAGGGCCTCACAGTCGAATACCCCATCGGCCATCAGGATGAAAACTCCCCAATGGGACTCCTCATGCAACTGGAGAACGAATACCTTACCGATATTTCACGTGGCCGGCTGCAAGATGCATACGCCAACCCGGTATTGTCGCCGACAACCCTGATAGAGAATCGGCACGTTCCGATTGAGCGGCAAATCGAGGTAGCAGAAGCGATCATTCGTGACTTACTGCTCAGCAGCAAGCTTCTGGACTGGAAAGGCATTCCTGAGCCGAACCAACTAAATTACTTATGTGAGCTGGTTTACATTCTGGAGGGCGGTAACCTTATGGATTATGGTATCTCGTCCAGCTCGCAATTGGTGTGGCACATCAATGAGCTCCGAACTCAGAAAAACCTGCCTGCTTACCTAAGAGACGCGGTGGAGAATCGACGACCGGAACACACATCCAGCGAAGCGATCAATCTGCGCCTGAAATTCATTAGAAACATGGTGTGTTTCCGATTGCCTCGGGACATCATGGCCGTAAATAAAATTCAGGCCGATGTGCTGGCGAAAGAAGGGAGCGAGCCGGGAGATTTCAGCTTCTTTGCTGAGCCGCTTGAAAATATGTTCCTCGACCCGCTACTTACTGCGTTGGACGAATACGGAATTCCCACTCAGATCTCGACTCAGATCAAGAACCTCATCTTGCCATCGGAACATCTGAACGATCTGCTGGCGAAACTTCGGACCCTAGCACCCAGAGTAGAGCACCTTCAACTGACTGGCTTTGAGAAAAGCTTAATGCGTTGGGCTGTGTCCGAAATGTAGCGAGTTTGGCTGTGTGCAGCACCTTAAATAGCTATATGAACGTACTTCCCAACCCCCTTTCACTGCTGCGGTCTAAGGGGCGCTACGCCCGCCTATGCTGTGTCAGTTTTTTCTCCGTGTGACTTCCGTTCTCGTATCAGCTTCCGGTTAATCGTTTCCCAACACAACCCATCCCGCAAGGGTAAATGGCACGCATTCTGCGCCCTTGCTGGCCGGAATGATGTCGGGAAAGCGAACCGTCAGGCGATACGAAGACGAAAATCACACCACTGACGGAGAAAAAACATGACCATTTCCCTGCATACCCAGACTAGCGCCCCTAACACCGCAGCGGCGACCAGCGTATCCCCGCTGGAGCAGTCAGGCTCCTCAAAAACGAAATTTTCTAAAGCCAAAACCGATATTTATCAGACTGTCACCAACAACATCATTGCAACGCTTGAAGCCGGTGTAAAACCGTGGTCTTGCCCGTGGAAACGAGTGCCGGGCATGTCTGGGTTGCCTTCCAACTTCGCAACCGGTATCGCGTATAGCGGAATGAATATCATGCTGTTGTGGTGCAGCGCGTCAAAACAGGGCTTTGGTGATTCACGCTGGATGACCTACAAACAGGCGCAGGCAATAGGCGGGCAGGTTCGAAAAGGTGAACACGGTACGGCAGCCATTTTCTATAAAACCTTAGAGAAAGAAAACGAAGACGGTGACATCGACCAGATCCCAATGCTGAAAACCTTCAATGTGTTCAACGTTGAACAAATTGATGGCCTTCCTCTGACAACTGAAATAGTCAGCCCAGAAGCAATCTTTGACCCGTTGCCGGAGGCTGAAAATCTGTTCCAAAAGAGTGGCGCAAACATCATTGAGAAAGGACAAAATGCCTTTTTCCAACCCTCAACTGATGAGGTCTGGCTACCAGAGCGTCACCTTTTTTCCGCTGCTGCTAATTTCTACGCTACTGGCCTGCATGAGCTGGTTCACTGGAGCGGTGGTAAAAAAAGGCTTAACCGTGAAATGAAAGGGAAATTTGGCAGCGCAGATTATGCGGAGGAGGAATTAGTGGCTGAGCTGGGAAGTGCTTTTCTGATGGCGGATTTGGGTATTGTTGGAGAGGTGCAGCACGAAAGCTATATTGCTTCTTGGCTGAAAGCACTGAAAAACGATAAGCGCTATGTTTTCAAAGCTGCTAGTGAGGCATCAAAAGCGCATCGTTATTTAATGGATAAAGCCTGAGGGCAGGGGCAAGAAGTCGCAAAGGAATGTGGCTTTGACAATATATTCTTGTGGGCAGAGTCGTGGTGGTGTTAAAGGTATAACCTCCCTACGAATTTTTCGTGGCACAGTGTGTCAGGAAAAATTCGCAGGCTGCGGGGGCGGGCGGCAAAGAGCCCGCTCATAACTTTAGGTGTATTGGCTCAGACTTGATCTGGCCGTGTTCTTTATTAGAACACGATTCAGCGTGACAGTCGGCAACGAGCGAGGAGCGGAAGTTCGATATTGTTATCAAAATGGAATAACGCATGATGAAAAACTCAGTGCAATATAAGGCTGGTCAGCTGTATACTATTTCAACTGTAGTGCGGTAGATTTTTACTCGTACAATCAAGTGCTTGGAATCTAATATGGCTATTCGGAAAAGTATCCCAAACGAAACCAAATTGCGGCTGTTTTCGGCGTCCGCAGGTCATTGTCAGAAACCAGACTGCCTTAAGCCGCTTTTCCCAGCAGAGATAGGCGGTGATAAGCATATTGCTGAAATGGCACATGTCATTCCTCATGGTGATACTGGGCCCCGCCACGAAGAGAGACCTGCTGAGGAGTTTGAAGCAGACTCATTTGAAAACCTCATACTGCTATGTCCAACTTGCCACACCATTATCGATAAAGCGCCTGAGTCCTTTTCAAGAAGCATGATTTTAGAGTGGAAGAGCAACCATCTTGCAGCCTTAGCGCACAAGCAAGGTAATATTCGTTATGAAGATAGAAGACAAGCGAGAGAGGCTGTCGTAGCAGCTATGGATGAAAATAAGGCTATATGGAAAGAGTTCGCTCCTGTTGAAGGGGCAAGGTCTGACTTCAATCCTGAGTCTGAAACGGCCCAAATATGGTCGCAAAGGATGAAAAGTGTCATTTTACCTAATCACTTCCGCATTCAGGCGATCATAAGCATGAATTTATGCCATCTGACAGCCGAAGAGCGGGAAACCTTTGCACAATACAAAGAACATGTTCGCGGGCTTTCTGAGCGACATGTTTGTGGTGTTTCTGGAAGGGCCATTCGTTACCCTCAAGATATGGATGGGATATTTGCATGAACTGGCAAGTTAAATATGCACTTGAAAATATAAATAACCACTTTAAAAGAACAGGTTCTGCAGAACACGTTGCTGACGATGCTATCAGAATTTCTATCCACGACAGACCTGACACATTAGTTATTATTTCCGCATCATATGAGATCACTCTTGAGATAGCTAAGCAGTATCATGAAAAATTCCCTGATTTGGATTTTCTATGTGGTTACAGGAAAGAGTGTGTGTGGACAGGTGAGGCTATCAACTACTTAAGTAACGCAAAAGTAGGATGGGGTAATGCAGGTACCTTATATTCTGCCCTTTCAGACAATAATGTTAATATTGCTTCTCACAAAGATTATTTTTTCTCATATCGGCTTATAACTCAAATGGGAGTTGTAAAAAGTATAGAGAGGGAATTTGATCGCGTATTCAATATTCATTTAGCCAATGGTCGCAAGCTGAGGGTGGGAATGCTACTTGAATACGAGCCTACAGCTGATGCCGTGCGATCATTTTGGGAAAAGTTTGGTCCGGTTGATGTCATGTGGAACATTAATCCTAACGGAGATCCTACTAATAATGCCGTTGTAGCAGGGCGTGAACTTGGTTGCGGAATCATGAAATGGTCAGAATTCAAGGAATTAATTCTTCGTCGTTGATGTCGGTAAACGATGTGGCACGCCACCTTTTAAAAACGTGCAATTCATTGAAGTTTTTTGAATGTTTTATGTTTGGTTCGTCGCTTTTGGGGGTTGGCACTGATTACGATATTTTGGTTATAGGCCCTGCAGGAGAAGCATTAATCCAGCTCAAAGCAGAGCTGAAGATTGCAGGGGCTGAATTGCCGTTGGATATTTTATACATGCTTCCAAAAGAGGCGGAAGAAACCGATTTTATTGTAAAGCAAAAATGTGTATCCCTTAGCCATTTAGTGACACTGGATTCACTGGTTGTGTAACTTTAAGAATCCCCGTTTTGTTTGCAGAATTTTGAAATACAAACTTCCACTTTTGGCACAGGGCTGCTGTTGCAGCCCTGACAACCTTAGACTTCAATCGATTCAGAGATCTCTAACGCATCATCGACTTCAATGCCCAGATAACGGACTGTGCTTTCCAGTTTCTTATGACCCAACAGAAGTTGGATCACCCGGAGATTCTTGGTTTTCTTGTAGATCAGGTAAGGTTTTGTTCTTCTCATGGAATGTGTGCTGTAAAGCGAATCTTCGAGACCAAGCTTTTCTACCCACCCATGAAAGATTCGGTTGTATTGCCGGGTTGAAATGTGCTGGTTAGTTCCGACCCTAGACCGAAACAAGCAGTCTTTACTGTGCAAATTGCTAAGCTGTATCAATGCAGCAACAGCTTCTCTTGTCCCTTTGGTTATCTCAAATTGCACAGGGCTACCGGTTTTCTGTTGCAACACCGTTGCTCTGCTTGAAACAGAGCTACCATATGCAACATCAGATACTTTGAGTTTGACCAGATCACAGCCTCGAAGCTTACTGTCCAGGGCCATGTTGAACAGAGCTAAATCGCGCGTTTTACCTTCCAGTTCAAGTCGGATTCGGATACCCCAGATATGAGATATCTGAAGTGGTCTTTTTTGGCCGATGATACGGTCTTTGTTCCACGGTGACGTGTTCATACTCAAATCTCCTGCAATGTGGGAGATTTGAGTATGGTTGTCCCTTATGAGCGAAAAGCGGACGCTGGTGTTATTTAGATAAATTCGACTTCTGTGCTTGTGCACTAATCCAGGGAAGAGAAATATTGCGTCGGTGATTTACCCAGCGCTTTTCTGAACATCGTAATAAACGCACTTACCGAATCATACCCTAGAGTTCCGGCTACGCGCTGCACGGGCTGACCTTCAGACAGATGGCTTAGTGCAATCATCAAATGCAGCTGCTGACGCCAGCGGCCAAAGCTCATTCCTGTCGCCTCTTTTATCAGCCTAGCCAGAGATCGCTCGCTGATGGCCAGATGAGCAGCCCATTGCTTTAACGTTCGCCGGTCATCTGGCTCATTAAAGAGTGCCTCAGCCATAATCCGGATTTTAGGATGATCTGATACAGGAAGATGGAGTGCTTCGACCGGCACATCCGGAATATGCTCCAGCAGCACCGCTGCAAGCCTGGCGGTTTTACTGTCAGGAGAATAAGTATGTTCCTGCTCTGCAAGATACAGAACAAGCTCGCGGACCAGAGGTGTAACCGCTATGGTACAGCAAATTTCCGGCATCGCTGCTGCGCCGGGCTCGATGAATAAAAAGCACGTATCTGCATTCTTCGTGATCCGGCAACGGTGCGGGATCTCTCCCGGAACCCAGACGGCATGCCCCGGTGGAACAAGCCACAGCGCATCGTCAACCTCACAGCGCACTGCACCGCGCATAGAGAGAATAAGTTGCCCCTTGCGATGAGCGTGCGGACGCTGCCCGGCATACTCGCCTGACGATGATACATGCAGGGCGATAGCGGCCTGACTGAAATCATCGGCATTAAACTCTTCCGGTGAGGTCACCGGTTTTTTATTAACTGGCATGATTTAGCTATATGTTGTCAGATTATCTATATTCTGTAACTCATGCGTCCTTTAAAGTCTTTCTTTTTTTCAGAGAAAGCAAAACTTATGTCCCACACGACGAACAAGTGGTCTTCAATCATACTTGTGATCGGCATTCTTTTTATTGCCATTAACCTGCGTGTTCCTTTTACCGCTATCGCACCCGTTTTAGAGTCCATTCGCCATGATTTTGGGCTGAGTATCACAGCCGTTGGGTTGCTTAACTCGCTGCCTTTACTGGCCTTTGCCGCCTTTTCTCCACTGAGCGCATCGATTTCCCGCAAGTATGGCCTGGAACGCACCCTTTTTGGTGCCCTGGTCGTGATTTCAGCGGGGATTGTGCTTCGCTCAACAGACAGCGTCTGGGCGCTTTATGGCGGAACAGTATTAATTGGTATCGGGATTGCCCTGGGCAATGTCCTGCTGCCTGGCCTGATTAAACGTGACTTTTCCGGAAACGTGGCTTCCGTGACGGGAGCATATTCCATCACCATGGGCACCGCTGGCGCCATCGGCTCTACCATTGTCATTCCTCTGACGCAGAGCTGGGGCTGGAACATCGCGTTAGCCATGTTGGTTATTGCACCGCTCCTTGCGATGCTTTTATGGTTGCCGCAGTTGAAGAAAAAGCATCAATTGCCAGTAGCAGGTGAGAAAAAAGCAGCGACCGTTGCGGTCTGGCGCTCGTCTCTGGCGTGGCAGGTCACCATGTTTATGGGCTTGAATGCGATGCCCTTTTATGTTGCGGTCGGCTGGCTGCCAGTCATTCTGACAGGCAGTGGGCTATCCTCAGCTCAGGCTGGTGAGGTACATGGCATCCTTCAGCTCACCACCGCTATTCCCGGCTTAATTCTGGCAGCCACGCTGCGTCGTCTTAACGATCAGAAATTAGCCGCTGCTGGTGTCAGCCTTTTAACCGCAGTATCCTTTATTGGCATCCTTTATTTGCCAAATCTGGCGATGCTGTGGGCTGCACTCCTCGGCTTCGGCTCGGGTGCCAGCATGATGCTGGGTCTGACCTTCATCGGGTTGCGCACTACAAACGCTGGTGATGCTGCCGCGCTGTCAGGCATGGCGCAGAGTATCGGTTATCTGATGGCGGCGATGGGACCGCTATTGCTGGGAAAAGTACAGGAGTTGTCCGGAGGCTGGACCGTACCATTACTGATGACCACAGCAATCTCAGTTGCAGGAGCCTGCACCGGAATGGCTGCCGGACGAGATGTACACCTGGAACCTTTACAGCAGCCGGGCTGAATGGGCTTACACAGGAGGGTACCAGCTGAACTTCTAAAGCGGATGCTTTCCATTGAGGTTCTGAAGCGTCTTAATAGTACCGGAGCCATCTGTACTATCCCGATGAGCGGATTTTTCGGTGAAAAGGCCGTTCAGGGCGAGCGCTGTCAGTAATAATATAATAAGCAAGCCTCAGGACTGTTTGGCAACGATGAATCGCTTTTCATCACCCATAAAGGCTTTTTCACTGGCGGGTGAAAGGATAGCACCGAAATTCATGTGCGCGCGGAGTTTCAATGATGGAGGAACATTCCACTCAGTGCGAATATCTTCATCGATCAGAGGATTATAATGCTGCAGATTGGCACCAATTCCTTTTTCAGCCAGCGCCAGCCAGACCGCATACTGAGCGATAGCTGTGCTGTGCCGGGAAAATGTCCGCATAGGCCGCAAACTGCTCCTGTAGTGACTTGACAACATACTGATCCTCGAAAAAAGTATTGAGCCGGCAGCCGCTGCAAACCCGTCTATTTTATCTGAGGTGCCGGAGAAACGTTCTAAAGGAACTTGAAAGCAGGCATCTTGTTACGCGCACTGTCTTTCGTGAAGTACCGCCCAAAGTCGAATATGCACTCACGGAGCTGGGAACGTCCCTCTGGCAGGCAGCAAATGAACTCAACCGGTGGGTAGAACAAAACTGTCACTTTCTGGTTAAAGACACAGATCCTTCTCTTTGATATGCCATTGTTCATTGATGAGTGCTGCGGGCTGACAGGAGCATATAGGAAGGCAGGCTGCAGGCGTCGAAAAGCGGCTTCCCCTTCTGGCTCAGAGGCAACATCGCCTGCTGCTGGTCATGAGAGAAAAGAAAAGCATTTTAACAACCAGCCCCTGCAGTTTGTTGTACCAGTACAAAAAGCACTCGTGTATCAGTCTTTGCCCGGACCATGGTCAAAGCGGGTTCCTTTGCCGATGGCATAAAACTGCCCCCCGGCGACATAGTGTATGGTTCGTAATTCGTCTGGTGCTTCATCAAATATCCAGTGCCCATTGCGAAAAACCCGATCGTCACTCCACGCCCCGGCAATTTCTCCCATGAACAGATTATGTTCCAGCTCGTATTCCGCATTTGGCATTACCTTACATACAAGCCAGCCAGCACAGCCCTCTACCAGCGGAATATCGAACTCTTTCATGTAGAACATCGGTATTTTATGATTCTTTTCAGGCCTGTCACGGTAGCTGTGCTCACCTGCGTACAAAACGGTTTCCATCTGGCTGACTACGGGTATCTGTACGGCAAACAGACCACTTTCTTCCACCAATCCACGGGTGTAAGCCTGCGGACTGATATACGCCATGACTTTATTGATCCCCACCAGACTCACCCATGCGGCGGCCATTACATTGGCATTACCATTATGTTTAGCGGAAATCATTGTAGTTGGGCCGACTTGCAATAATCGGTATGCTTTATTCAGTTCAACTGGCTGTAAAGACACAGGATTTCTCCTTCCCATAGATAAAAATGTGCCGTTAACGGCAACGGCACATTTGAGGGCGTTTTAAAACACTGATGGTCGCCCGAAAGTAATCAGGCTAATACCGTTTTATATTGTTCGACCTGAGCTGCGATTTCTTCGTCAGTTATCGTCGCGCTTCCGCCTGTAATAAACGGCTTGATGTAGTTCATACCCAGATACCCGGAGATGGTTTCAAAAGACAGCAGGTACTCGCCTACCGTATGTCCGGCAGCGCCATCAGGCTGATAGGCAGACTCTGCACCACCCAGCGAAACGGCCAGCATGAGTTGCTTACCGCGCAGCGCCTGTGTTTCTCCACCATGTGACCAGCCGTACGTCAGTACATCGTCAAGCCACTGTTTAAGAAGTGGCGGCGTGCTGTACCACTGCATAGGAAATTGCAGCACGATACGATCCGTCTTTTCCAGTGCAGCCTGTTCAGCGGCCACGTCGATTTTGCCATCCGGATACAGGTCATACAGATAACGCACTTCAACGTCGGTCAGTGATGCTGCACCTTTTGCCAGGGCTGAGTTTACCCGTGACTGATTAATGTTGGGGTGGGTAACAAATACAGTTGTTTTCATGTCGATCTCTTATTCTTCAGAAGAATGTTTCGTCAATTTCAAGCCGGGATAAAGCTTCATTGATATCATTTAATTCAGCGTCACTGAGCTGAATATTTGCGGCGTGAAAATTCTCTTCGAGCCGGTGTAATTTCGTTGTTCCCGGGATCGGTACGATGTAAGGCTTCTGAGCCAGCTCCCAGGCAAGAACAATCTGTGCTGAAGTTGCGTTGTTTCTTTCCGCGATTTGAGCAATCAAATCCAGTAGCGCCTGGTTATTTTCCATTACTTCAGGTTTGAAGCGCCCCATCATGCCCCGGTAATCGCCTTCCCCGTAAGTTGTATCAGCGGTAACCTGACCACTCAGGAATCCATTACCCAGCGGGCTGTAGGCCATAAAGCCAATATCAAGTTCATCGCAGACTTTGAACAAATCCTGCTCAGGTTTACGCCACATCATTGAATACTGGTCTTCGACCGCGGTGACCGGGCAGATCGCATGAGCCCGGCGTATGTAAGATACGGGCGCATTGGATAAGCCCCAGTACTTAATTTTCCCCTCCGCGATTAGCTCTTTCATTAATCCCGCCACCACTTCCGGCTCAACTTTTGGATCGACACGATGCTGATAAAACAGGTCGATATGGTCGGTTTGCAGACGACTGAGTGAACCTTCCAGTTGCTCTCTGACAGACGCCGGACGGCTGTCTAATACCGGCACCAGCTGTCCATCAATGTTTTCCATTCCGGTCACGCCGAATTTGGTCGCGATGATAACGTTGTCCCTGTGTTTGCTGAGCGCAACACCCAGCAGTTCTTCGTTTTCAAATCCGTAAATGGGGGCAGTGTCGAAAAGGTTGCAGCCCAGTTCTACAGCCTTGTCTATCAGCTTTGTTCGCTCACGGATTTCAACTGAATAGCCGTAGCCATGGTCCATGCCCATACACCCCAGCCCCATTTCCGAGACATGAAGTCCCTGGCTACCTAACCTTCTCATTTTCATGATTATCTAACCCTTTTTTAAAGCATTTCTGATTCTGAGACGTTAAGTATACGGCTGGATTTGTTGCTGAAAAATTGTTAATTTAGAAAGTCAGAATTGCTAAAATCACAATAATGATGAATAAACTTGATGCGCTGAAATTTTTTGTTGCCGCTGCAGAAACGATGAACTTTCGTGAAGCAGCAGTCAGACTGGCCATTTCCCCTTCAGTGGTGACGCGGACTATTGCCGAACTGGAAAATCAGCTCGGCGAGCCACTTTTTAAGCGGAATACCCGATCAATTGTGCTGACCAGCTTTGGTGAGCTTTTCCTGCCGAAGGCCATGCGGCTACTTGAAGATTCAGAGGCCCTTTTTCAGACGGCCCGAGATGACAATGACATGAAGGGCGTTGTGAGGATCACGTTATTCCGGTTTCCCGGCCACGAGCAGGTGTTATATGAGCTTCTTACCTCCCTCGATCCTTATCCTGAGCTGTTTATAGACTGGCGGTTAGACATGATGAAGCTGGATACTGTTCAGAACCGCATTGACATGGGGATCCGTATAGAGCGGGAGCCAAACCCGAATTTTATCGTCAGGCCCATTACGCTGGTTCATCACGCGCTGATGACATCACCCGGGCTCATTGAGAAGCTGGGCGCGCCGAAAAATTTCGACGATCTGCGCCAGCGCTACCCTTTCAGTGGCCTGCTGAATCCTGAAACCGGAAAAGTATTCGAATATATGCTCGATGGCGTTGATACTTTTGTACCGCGCCATCTGGAGTTTTTTACCACCGACTCCCAGTCGGAGATCCAGGCTGCGTTAGCCGGTAAAGCTGTCATTCAGTCGAGTAATCTGGCCTGCAGGGAATACCTTGAAGACGGCAGGCTGGTCAATGTCCTGCCCGAACTGAAACTGGAAACCTGGCAGCTTTATCTTTACAGGCCCTATCAGACCCTGGTACCGCAGCGCATCAGGACCGTTTTTCACATCCTTGAAAGTATTTTACTCAGACACTTCAGTTGAAAGCGGGCCCGGATATTGCTGGCGCTCTTAGCTGGCATCCTCCATAAACCGGAGATGTGAATTATTGAGTAGTGCCTTTCTCCGGGAAGTCGCTGCTCCGGGAGGATCTTACCCGCAGAAACAAAGTCTGCCGCTCGTTCAGGGGCCCTGAATACTGGCGACTTTTAATGTGCAACGGGGAGCTGTGACAGGCGTATCAACTGAATATTTCACCTATCCAGTCTGCAAATGCACGTACAGCAGGGGAAAGAAAACGTTGATGAGGATAAAGTAGCGTGACAGGAACAGACGGCGGCTGCCAGTCGGCCAGAACTTCAACCAACGTTCCTTTCTCCAGGTGTTCTGCTACAACATTTTCAGCAAGCTGCGCCAGTCCGAACCCTTCAAGGCACATTTTTATATAAAGCCCCGTCTCGTTGACGGCTGCCTGCCCACTGACGGATACGGACAGCGTTTCTGTTCCCTTTACAAAACGCAATTCGTCTGTACGCCGGCTTTGTCCGGAAAAATAATGAATAGCCCGATGATGAGACAGATCTTCAGGTGACTGCGGAATACCGTACTCCCTGAGATAGTCGGGAGAGGCGCAGGTTATCCAGCGAAATTCTCCGAGCGGACGAGCTACAAGCGTGGAGTTAAGTAACTCTCCGGTTCTGATCACGCAGTCTACACCCTCCTGAACCAGGTCAACCTGCCGGTCGCTGACGCCGGTCATCAGGTAAATGTCAGGATAACGGCTGTAGAACTCTTTCAGGTTTGGCATGACGATGAAGTGCGCTATACCGCCGGGCATATCAACGCGTAAACGGCCACGGGGGCGCCTGTTCAAATCGGCCAGACTGGCTTCCGTATGTTCAACTAAGGCCAGAATTTCCCGGCACTGCGCCAGATACTGCAGACCTTCCGGAGTAAGGCTGACACGTCTTGTGGTCCGGTTCAGCAGACGCACCTGCAGATATTTCTCCAGGTTTTTGATGGTGCTGGTAACAGTAGAAGAAGGCAGGGAAAGTGTTTCCGCGGCCCGGACGAAGCTTCCGGCCTCAGCCACCCTTATAAAAACCTGCATAGCCTGAATACGATCCACCTGACTGCACTCCTGAATAGCATGTAACGGTGATAATGCTCATTATTCGTAAATTCTGAATGATGAAAACAAGTTAGTCATCTTTTTCAGTTTAAAAAGGAGGCGTATTGTTTCCATTCTGAACCTGAAAGAGACACTTAAAATGACCGATTACATCAGAAATATTGTTAATAATCAGACGGAAAATGCGCCGGTAACCCTGATCCGCGGTGCAACCATACTGAGTATGGATGAGAATGTTGGTAACCATGAACGTGGCGATATTCTTGTCACAGGTTCAACCATCACCGCAATCGGCAAGGACCTGAACGCCGAGGGTGCTCAAGTCATTGATGCCACAAATATGATTGCCATGCCGGGGATGGTCGATTCTCATCGTCACGCCTGGGAAGGTCAGCTGCGCCGCATCAACCCCAACGCCACCTGTCTGGACGACTACAGCAATGCCACGCATTTCTCGTTCGCGAAATATTACCGGCCTGCCGATATCTATGTTGGCAACCTGCTGACGGCGCTGGGCGCGATTGATGCGGGTATCACTACCATGATCGATAACTCGCACAACAGCCGTACCGCAGCGCATTCAGACGCCGCCGTTGAAGCCCTGCTTGATGCCGGTATTCGCGCTATTCATGCGTCCGGTGCGCCGGTAGCAGGCGAATGGGATAAAGCGCACTGGCCTGGCAACTGGCAGCGTCTGCAGGAAAAATATTTCAGGGATAATCCTGATAGTCTTGTGACGCTCGGCGTCATGGCCCAGCTGGAGCCGGAATTGTGGGCCGAGGCCCGCAGGCTGGGGCTGCCAATCGTGACCGAGTTCTTTGGTGCTGAGATGGCCTCCGAGCTTGAATCGCTGCATCAGCAGGGCCTGTTGGGTCCGGACAATATCTTTAACCACTGTACCGCGCTGCCTGATGAGGGCTGGGAAATCCTGCGTGAAGCCGGCGTGCGGGTAAACGTCTGCCCGCGCTCAGATTCGCACTACGGTATTGAAAGCGGGATGTTTGCTATTGAGGCTGCGCAGCGTCATGGCATTACACCGGGTCTGAGCGTGGATAACGAAACGTCTTACAGCACCGACATGTTTATGGAAATGCGCGTGGCGTTTTATCTGCAGCGCGTAATGGGTATGCATAAGCAGCACTGCTGTGATTCAGATCATTCTTTGACAACGATCCCGGCAGCGCAGCTGCTTAAATCGGCAACGGTCGATGGTGCATTTTGTGCCGGTCTGCAGGATAAAGTAGGCAGCCTGACGCCGGGCAAACAGGCCGATCTGATCCTGATTAACGCGGCTGACCTCAACCTTTACCCGAACGGAAATGCATTCGGAACGGTGGTACATGCAGCTGAACGCAGCAACATCGATACCGTGATGATCGGCGGGCGCATCGTCAAGCAGAACGGCAAAGTGCTGGGTGTGGACAGTGAGCGCCTTCGCGCCGCCATTGATGAGTCACGCGAGCATCTATTTGCGGCAGCAGGGTATGAGCCAGACATCTTTGCGGAAAAATTCCTGCCGCTGGTCCAGGCAAACTGACAGGGAATAACAGCATGAGCGCGATTTATTACGTAATAGCTTTTGCAGCGGGCCTGGGTATTACCCTTCAGACGACACTGAACAGTCAGCTCGCAAAAGGGCTCGGCGGAGATCCGGTCACCGCCGCGTTCTTTTCCTTTACGGCCGGGGCGTTGAGCCTCGGGATTTACTCGCTGCTACGTGGAGGGTTATTTACCTCTCTCGCTGCTATTCCTTCGCAGCCTGCGTGGAGTCTGGCGGGCGGCCTGATCGGTGCCTGTGCGTTGTTCAGCTACGTGGTGCTGGCACCGAAAATCGGTTTTTCAGCTCTGCTAGGGCTGGCAATCGTTGGGCAATTACTCTCGTCGCAAATGATTGACCATTTCGGTCTGCTGGGTGCTGTTAGGCGACCGGTTTCGCTGCTCAAACTGGGGGGCATGCTGGTCATGCTGGCAGGTCTCGCCATCATGCTTTTTGGTGACAAACTTTCAGCGCGTTTTTTGCCCTGACAGGGTGAGAATTACTCCTTACGGCGCTCTGCCATAGTGCAGATGGCCGTAAGTTTTTGGTCAGGCGATGCGAAACTTTTATATGCGGGAGAAATAACATGTTTTCAGTGGCTGCTGATGCCAGAAATTTGCTGGGAGAGTGCCCAATCTGGTGCGAGAGGACACGCAGGATTTACTGGACTGACATTGAAGGCAGCGAACTGCTTGCCCTTGAAGAAGACACCAGTGTTGTGATGCGCTGGTCCCTGCCGGAGCGCCTCGGTTCGTTTGCACTTACTGAAAATCCTGACGTTTTACTGATGGGGCTGGCATCCAGATTCGCCTTCTGCGATCTGAATACAGGTACCTTTATGCCGATAGTGGCGTCACCAGGAGGACCGGGAACACGGACAGGGGATGGTCGGTGCGACCGTGAGGGTAATTTCGTCTTCGGGACCATGGATGACGGGTACCCCGCGAAAGTCATAGGAAGATTTCACAGGCTAAATGCAGCGACACTCAGCATTGAGACTCTACCCCTGCCTGAGGTGGCCATCCCGAACAGCATCTGCTTCAGTCCGGACGGCAGCACGATGTATTACTGTGACTCGATGCAGGGCCGTATAATGTGCTGTGATTACCCCTCTATGAATAACCAGCGCGTGTTCACTGTAACAGAAGGAAAGGGGGCGCCTGACGGCTCCTGCGTGGACGCAATGGGCTATATCTGGAATGCCGAATGGGGAGGAAGCCGTGTTGTACGTTATCGTCCAGACGGAACGACGGACCGTATACTGCCCTCTCCAGGAATTCAGAGCACTTGTCCGACACTCGCGGGAGAAGCATTCACAACGCTGTATTGTACCAGTGCCAGCGTGGGTCTTTCTGTGCCGTCAAGGCATGATGGAGCGCTGCTGAGAGCGAAATCAGCCGTATTCCCCGGTTTACCGGAGAGCCGGTTTTCAGCGCACACAGCATAACCGCTTTGCTATCAGTGCCAACAGGGGGAACAGAGTCTTTCTCATCACCGTATTCGGATAGGCAGGAGAAAGACTCTGGTATTTATTACAGCAGCTTAAATACGTTTATAGCGAGCTGCCCGGGGCCAGGTTTGCATTAATCCAGGCTGCCACATCGGTGACCCGAATGTTATGGCGTTCATTGAATGTCTGCTTTTTATCCCATGCAACTCCCCGCCCCTGCGCAAAAACGGCACGATACTTAGACATCATGTCTTGTGGGTTGAGCGCCAGTTTATCTATCAGATATTCTTCGCTCCATACCGTGCAGTCGAAAGGGTGGCCAAGCGCTGATTGCAGCTTATCTGCAACCTCTGCGTAGGTCAGTGTATCACCGGCGATATACACAATTTCATTACGGATGCGAGGAGTTGTAAATACGATCGCTGCCGTCAGCACCCCGATATCATCAGGTGTTGTCAGCGTCATGGTGTTGTCAATGCTGCCGAGTGCGTGAACAGTATCGTTCTGCAGATCGACCACACCGAAGTCTGGTTCGAACAAATAGCTCATGAAGATGCCGGTCGAAATGATGACCCACTCAGTTTCATGCTGGCTGCGTAGTAAATCACGCACGTCAATCTGCGCGTCGAAGATGTCTTGTGGACTGCCACGTCCGATGGCATCAAAATCGGCACCAAACTGCCATGGAAAATAGCGTGGAATTCGCGCCTGCAGGGCCGCCTGCGCCAGTTTCATTGGTGTATTTATTCCGGCCGCGTACCCCGTGCAGCCAACGACTGTGTCAAATTGCGCAAAGAGGCTGGCCAAATCGTCGACAGAACTCATGACGAGATCGCCCGTGACTATATTAATACCGAGGTTTCTGATTTCCGTGATAACTAATTTTTTTACAGGTTCATCTGACGTTACGGTACTTTCGCGCAGCAGTACGCTGATTTTCGTTCCCTCCACATCTTTTGCCCGAAGGGCAAGATTTCGCAGAACGGGGAGGCCCAGCTCACCGGCACCGAGCACGAGGATTTTCTCAGACGTAGCGTTAAGATCAGTTTTGTTCATAATCTGGCCTTACATGAATTGTTGCGCCACTCTAGCAATTCATAACAGGCTAAAAAAGAAGGTACACGTATGATACCGGGAATCTGTGAAATGGATCGGGACGAAATTCTTCAGTATTCGCAGGCTGTTTGTAAGGGTCTGAGAGACGATGATGATGGCTTGCGGCGGGAGGTACTGGCTCATGCAGGCAGTCGATGGTCACTGGGTATCGTCAACACGCTTGGCGTTTATGGCAGACTACGTCACGCCGAAATTGGCAGGCGTATGCACGGAGTGACTCAGCGCATGCTGACACGTACATTACGACAGCTTGAGCGCGACGGACTGGTTATTCGCCATGATTTCAGTGAAATCCCGCCACGAGTCGAATACGAGCTGTCCGATACAGGTATGGAGTTACTTGTGCGAATGATCCCGCTGTGGACCTGGATTGTCGATAATGCTGATCGCTTTCGTGAAGACCGGTTGAGATATGAAAAAAATAACAATAACCCAAGGGCGTAACTGGCTATGAATATAAATATCACTTTTTGTGATTTGTAGATAATACAAGTGTTTGAATTGATGAGCCTTTCGATATGTATGTATACAGTAGTCATCCGGAGACAGAACCGATTTCACCAAGCTTGGTCGGGATGGTGTAATTACAGAGGATTATATTTTACGTATGTCTGACATCAATGTTAGTCTGTACATATTTCAAATGGGTGTTAAAGCGAATTTTATTTTTTGCTACCATTAATTCGGCCTTGAAAATTATCTGACAGGATGGCCTACCCTTTCAGAATTATAGATGGGCTGGTGAAACAATATTTAAAAACTGGTGTTTTTTTATGATTTCTAAAGAAAACAATGAAATATCTTCTAATTATCATGATCTTCCTGGTTATGTTCATGGGGCGAAAATTATCCAAGTCGCCTTGACTAAAACCCCTATAGATAATATTAGTGATGTGGTTTATGAGACAGTAAAAAAAACTCGTTCTGTCAGGCAATTGCATATGTCTTTTCTTGTTCCTCGTACCAACATTTTGAAACCAGGTATCATTTATTTTCCTGGGGGTGGGTTTATGACCGCTGAACACAACAAATTTGTGGAGATGCGCATGGCTTTAGCGGAGGCTGGCTTTGTTGTTGCAGCGGCAGAATACAGGACAATTCCTGATACTTTCCCTGCGCCAGTGATAGATGCTAAAGCAGCAGTAAGATACCTTCGTCAACATGCCCATGATTATGGCATTGACCCCTCACGAATTGGTGTAATTGGCGATTCTGCTGGAGGCTGGCTGGCGCAGATGCTTGGTACCACTAATGGCGATAAGTCATTCGATCACGGCGATTTTCTCAGCCAGTCCGCTGATGTGCAGGCTGTCGCTACGCTTTACGGAATATCAGATCTGCGTAACATAGGTGACGGTTTTCCGGATCTCCGACAAAAAGTGCATCAGTCTCCTGCAGTCACGGAGTCACTGCTAATTAATGGTGTGGCTTTCAAGAATTTTGCAGGTGCCTCAATCAGTTCTGTACCTGAAAAAGCGATAAATGCAAGCCCCATAGGGCGTCTCAAGGGATGTAAACCTCCGTTCCTAATAATGCATGGAAGTAAGGATACATTAGTATCACCTAAACAGAGCGCAACGCTTTACAAAGCCCTTTTGGAATCGGGAAACAAAGCGGACTACGTCCTTATCGAAGGCGCAGAACACGGTGATGATCACTGGTATCAACCCGTTGTCATAAATAGGGTTGTTGACTGGTTCCGCGTGCATCTTTGTCCTGAAAATATATGACGACTGACGCTTTGCTGAATCACTCAGACTGTTTGGTAGCAACGTCCGCTTTTGGCACAAAGCTGTCTGTCAGGTTAGGTTATGGCCTTGAGCCATAAAAATGTTAGCTCAAATCTTCGCTAACATTTTTAGAGGCATTTTACCCGAATTCAATTGTCAATGTGTATTCCTGCATCACCAGAACGAGCTGCGGTACTCCGTGCTGCCGCAATACGCCCGTGAGCAATTTCCACATAATCCGCTTCCCGCTCAATACCGATGAAACAGAAACCTTCCATCGCCGCAGCTTTGCCGGTGCTTCCACTCCCCATAAAGGGATCAAGTACAGTGCCGCCTGGAGGGGTAACCAGGCGGCAGAGGTAACGCATCAGTTCGGTGGGCTTTACACACATATGATTGTTACGCTCACCACGATCTTTTTTGCTGGCTTTCGCACAATAAAAAAACCGACTGGCGCTGCTAATTTCTGCCTGTTGAGGAGTATCCGGGAACATAGCAAGTACTTCATCACTGCCATCATGGATAAGATTGGCAGGCCATCGGCCATCGGGGTTTCCTTGCCTGGCGATACCCCCGTCACCTTTATTTCTGCCTCGCCACATGTGGTTAGGATCGGAACCTCCCGGTCCATTTGGATAATCATAGGGGGATTCCCCCTCTGCCAGAGGGATCCTGCATTCTCTGACATTCAGAACGCCGGTACCATAAACGAGAACGTTCGATGCCATGGATCCCCTGAATGGCTTACGGGCAAGGGTAATAGGCTCCAGAGCCGGTTTCAACGCGTTATGAGATTTAGGAAAACCCGAGCCGTATACCCATCCCAGCATTCCGTCATGTCCGAATGCCGCATCCAGCAATTTGAGCTGATCCGACGATAAACTTTCAATGAGGACCTGAGCAGCAGTGCTGGTCTCGTAGAGAAATACGATCATGTCACGTATTTCAAATCCTGCATCCTCAATACGCGCTGCCATCCTGTGTTGAGTACGGGATCCCGCGAAGGACAGCAGATGACCACCGGGTTTAAGTAAGCGCAGACATTCTTCCCAGATGGCTTGTGAAGGAACATCATAGTCCCATGCCTTACCCATGAATTTAATACCATAGGGCGGGTCGGTCACGATGCTGTCCACCGAGTTGCCCGGCATACTGCGCAGTACGTCAAGGCAGTCGCCATGGGTCAGAACGTCATGCATGGTATTCCCTCCCGTCATCGCCATGAGCTGATGAAGAAGGGGCTTCCTGTTTATCATTGATACTCTCTTCCAGTTCATCAATTGTGCGGAACAGAAAC
Organism: Klebsiella sp. Q11; assembly: GCF_964241505.1. Taxonomy (NCBI): domain Bacteria; kingdom Pseudomonadati; phylum Pseudomonadota; class Gammaproteobacteria; order Enterobacterales; family Enterobacteriaceae; genus Klebsiella; species Klebsiella sp. Q11. The sequence continues at coordinate 44,059 of NZ_CAXSXW010000011.1, read as the reverse complement.
ATCTCGCGGTTTTTCGCATCAAACGGAACGGGCACAATGTTTCTCATCACCGTCCTGATGCTGGCAAACAGCCTGATCAGCGACTCCTTGGTTTTATCATCCGGCATCACATACATCGCATAGTGCCAGCGCCCGGCGTCGCTGGCGGCCAGATGACTGTTAATGATGCTGAGGTAACGGGCACGTGTTTTCATCGTTCGCTCTGTTTCCACCGCAACGATGGCGCCGCTGCTTAAGGTAATAATGCCGTCTGGTCGGTGTCGGACACCCGGATATCGCGCTATAAACTCTCCCCGATCGCCGTTAAGCCAGCCCGTACCGCCTTTTTCCTCTAGTGCGATCCTGACCCGCTGGTTTAACAGGCGATGCTCCAGCGTCCAGTGTCTGAGTTTGCCCGGCTCAAAATAGGCAGGGAAAACCTTGTCATTAGCGCTAACCACCATTGCCAGTCCCTGCATGGTGATCCCCCACAATGATTTTTTTCCGGTCAATACCGGGTATTTATGTTTATTCAAGAAGCCCATCGCAACCGCTTTATTAAGCAGGTTATACATCGCATGGTTATGTTTCCCTTTATAGCCGACAACTTTTTTTAAGGTCCGGAAATCAGAAAATGTTTCTTCTTTGAGAAAATACAACAATGCCCGCATTCTCTTTTTTGCGGTTTCATTTCTTTCAGCAACGTTATGAATAAGCATAGATAGCCTCACAGGTTAATGGAGGGTTTGTGGTTCTGGCTTTCTTTTTCGGTGTGCGAAGGGTTTTTATGCTCAAATGAAAACAGGTCGATATATTTCTTTTTCACAGGTATGTGGGATAGTTTGGTTGCCTTCGCTAGGTCATTCTGGGTAAAAACAAAACCAACAAATTGGGGGAGGTTAAGCAACATATTGCTGTCTATATAATATCGTTCAGCCTGGCGGATCATCCTGTCTGTTTCCATTTTCTCCGTCAGGGAAATATCCGTTTTAACTTTCCTCATTTCATCGTCAACCAGTATAGAGCCTGTCATTCTGGCGACCCAGTCGGCAGTATCCGGATCGCGAAGGCGATAAACCAGCATAAACTTGCAATTCTCAATCACCGAACCGGCAACGGCATCACCCTCCAGATCTGCCGGACAGTCATATAAATCTTTTACCGACTGGTGAGCCATGATGATATGCACACCTTTATCCCTCGCTGCGCCAAGTCCTTCAAGCGCAGGGCGGGACAGGTGATACTTGAGTTCATCAAGGAAAATAGCGACAGGACGAGGTTTGCCTTTTATCCGATCACGCGTTTCGGCTATCTGAATCAGGCGAGTTAAAATCATTCGCTGAGCCGATATGATTTTCTGGTTACGCATCGAGCCGATGATGTAGCAGCATCCGCCTTCATCAAAAATGGTCTTTAAGGAAAATCCGTTGCGGGCATTAATGGAATTCACTAAAGCGATTTCCTCAAGCTCGCCATAAAAAGCAGGCACATCTTCACTGAGAGATTTCACAAAGTCAGTGTTGAATAAATCACGTAATGTCATGCCATTTTCATAAATAGCAGCCGTGTTTCTCGCTGCACGGCGATCGGCAATACGATAAAAGTCAGCACCTTCGCCTTTTTTACCCAGGCTGAAACCGGCATTAAACAGTTCTTCCAGTTGTTCATGAGAAATATCAGCCAGTAAATCAAGCTGGAAATTAAGGTCGTTCAGGTTAATAAGAACAAATTTTTTTCCAGCTTTCTGACAGGCTTCCCGCATAACATGTGGTGCCCACTCATCATTTTTGGGATCTTCGACAAACACGCCTTCACCTGCAAGTATTGCCTGATAAAGCAGAACACAGACGCTCACCCCTTTACCGGAGCCTGTGGTGCCGATAAGGTCGGCATGTTGGGTCTGAAATTCTTCGGGGGTGATATATTGCGGCTGATTATCTTTATCCAGTCCGATAAAGATACCGTTATTGAGGTCAATATAATCCAGCGGATTATATGCAATGCTGTCAGGTAACATGTCTCTGACTTCACGAACATCCGTTCTGACATTTCTTTCCAGCTTGCTTTTTTTAATCATCCGATGTTTCAGACTGTCGACTTCTCCGACCAGAAGCCTTCGGGCAGTAATATGAAAAGCCAGACCAGCAAGGGTAAATCCGACAGTCAGTATCCAGAGTGATAATCTGAGCAGAATGTTATTGTCGAGTACTTTAAAGAAAAAACTCAGCCCCTGAATGGTCAGCGGTGACAGGGTGCCAAATATGAAAAAGAAGGTGGATATACCCGCCACCGATTTTAACCAGAAGGGGGCGTTTTTTCTTTCTTCACGTGGCAGATGAAAGATGAATGGCAGCGTCAGCCCGGCAAATATGGATAATATTACCGGGTTGTGTTGCAGCCACAGCAGAAAAAAAGAAAAGGCATCCGAAAAGGCATTCAGCCTTTGCATCAGATGAGTTCCCATTGCAGTGATCTCCGGTCTGATTTCGGTGTGACGGCGCATCACATGGGCGTCACCAATGGACGTCACACCCCACGCCCATACGCGACGCCTATTGATGACGCCCATAAAAGAATGAAAAGCATTGAACGTCTCCGACGCTCATGCCCGTGATCCGCGCTTTCAGAAAACAGCCGACCAGTGGTCGTCCGTCTCCTGAAACGCCCGAATGACGGGCAACGGCGTGTGACATTACGCTCGGGCTGGACGCTCTCACTGCATGTCACATGGGGGTAATGTCGCATCTGGACGCCGCGCCAAAACCCCCAGGGTCAACGGCGGCACACCGTCGCACGCTACGCGCGACCACCCCCTTTAAGACGGTCGCTTTCGCCTTTTTCTTCCCTTTGCTCGTGCCTCGCAGCGGGAATAAAAGGGAAGCTGACCTTTAAAGAGAGTGGTCGCGCCACGCTACCGGCTTTTGGCCGGAGACTTAGCCGCGACGGTGTGCGGGGCTGTGCCCCCCAAATAAATCGCTGTCGTGGGCGACAGCTTTTCGCTCGCTGGGGCGGCGAAATTTATTCGGCTCCCCCCGGCCGGCAAAATCCGCGTGGGCGCGGCTGTTTGCCGGTGAGGCGCGGTGCCTGAACTATTTTCGCTCCTTAACCCGCGAAAATAATTCTGTCCGCTGCCTCATTTTTACGGCCCGCATTTCTTCACTCCTTAATTCGCGAAAAATGTGCTAGACCGTAAAACCTGAAAACCGCCACGCCTTAAGCCTGATTCGGCTGAAATATTCCGCTGTCGTTTGAGAACTGAGAATAAAATAATAGCAGGGGTTAATATTGGTTCTCGCGGATTTCCCTGATGATGTCGGAATAACACTGACGACTTTCTTTAATGCTGGTTTCATCAAGCGTAAACCCTCGACGGTTAGCTTCTTCTGTCAGCGTTATTCTGTCGGTGCCGTTCAGCGTTTGCAGTAATTGCAATAACCGGCATATAACCCGGTAGTGATATATTTCATAATAAAGGCCGCATCCGTGCATCGACTCATTTTCAATGTGCTCAATAACACAGGCTGCGCGCATGGAATCTCCGCGCTGATGTGTCCAGGGATGCTGAATAAAACCCGGTTTCGTCATAAAGATAACCTCCGCTAATTAACCACGAATGCGGCCAAATTTATTGATAATCTGGCTGATAATGGCGGGGTCTGCCGAATCACATTCAAGTAAAAACGATTTTCTGGCATCGGCAGTATGGTCCGGCAGAAAACCGTGCCTGTTCTTTTTGACGATGTTAAAGAATGCTCGTTCGGCCGAATGGCATTCATTGCCGCCGCCGTTCCCGGTGGCTTTACCGTACATGCATAACACCACTTCACAGGCGTCAGCGGCCATGACGGAGGTGGAATATGACGCCATAGCGCTGAGTAATAAAGCGGAGGATATTACTTTTTTCATTTCGGTCACCTTCACATTTAAACTAGGGTAGCGTATTTGGATATGTTATTTACTGGAGTCCTTTGCTGAATACACCTCTCATGTCATTGAGATGAAGGGGTTTAAAATAAACATCACTCATCCGGCGTATGTCACCGTGAATATCAATGCTGACTATCACATCAATGCTCTTAAGCAACTTGCGTAACAGCACTTCGAAAGGCATGTTCCGGCAGTCGGGGTTTTCATAGCAGCGGTCAATTAACCCTTCGATACATTCTTCCGGGCTGCCCGCATGCAGGGAGGTTATCAATCCCTCATGCCCTGAACCGACGATTTTCAGGGCATCCCAGGCTTCCCGACCGCGAATTTCAGCCAGTAATATCCGGTCAGGGTTCATACGATAATTGGCGCGTATCAGTCTGCCGGGCGTGATAATGGCATTATCCCCGGCGTCCGCTGGATAAAAGAGATGGACATAATTGGTGTGGTGATAGAGCCGGATTTCGGGATTATCCTCAATGGTGGTCAGCCTGAGGTGCCGGGGAATCGAGTGCAGCAGCGTTTTCATATAGGTGGTTTTACCGGACCCGGTTTCACCGACGATAAAAATCGTCTTGCCGTATTCCACCGCTTTTTCCATAAAGCGGGGAATATCCTCACTCTGATAGTAGCGGGTCAGTTCAACATCTTTGCCTTCCGTTCGCTCCCTACCGGTCACCCGGTTATAAAATCCCGCATCAATCCATGACTGATGCGTTTTCTGCCCGAATGAGGGTTTGCGCAGGGTAATAGACACGGTATTACGCTCACAGGCCGGGGGAATAATGGCCTGAATGCGCTCGCCTGATTCAAGCGTGGCGGAGAGGATCGGCGAGGTGTCGTCGATATTATCGTCCTGCCACGACGCCAGCGCTCTGGCAAAGGCGTAACACTGGCGCAGCGTAATGGGGGCTTCATGTCTTCGCCATTTCCCCCGAATTTTGGTATGCAGTTCACCCGGCCGGTTAACGGCAATTTCCGTCAGGCCGTCCTGCGCAATAAACTCACCAAACAGCTGTTTTTTCATAAAATCCAGCGACAGGTTTTCAGCGTTCATACCACCTCTTTTTCAGTCGTAGCTGCCAGACGGATGAGAAATCAATGTCGGTGCCGGTCATGATCCCGATGACATCACCCTGATTCAGGTAAAGGGTGGGCGGGATATTGATGCTGTTGTCCAGCGTCGTTTTCGCCATTTCCGCCGTGGCGGCGCGGGTGTTTTCGGTGTAGTCGGTATTGCGGTCTTTCCCCGGGGCAGCATCCGACGCCGCCGCAGCCACGTCCTGCACGGTACTGAGCATCAGGGCATTGCCGAAGCGCTCCCAGAAGTGATTGTCGATCCAACCTGAGATCCCCGCCTCGCCGAGCGGGCCGCTGGCCTGCGTATCAGTTAGCGGGATTTGCAGGCTGCCGGGCTCAGGCGTACGCAGCTCCGTCCACAGCACAAACATCCTGCTGCGTCCGTGTTGCAGCGCCCCGGTGCGGTAGATGCCACGGGCGACCGTTCCCGCCGGGATCAGCGTCACATGGTTGCTGGCGCTGTAAACATCTTCACTGACCAGGCAGGAAATATGCCCCGCGACATCGGACACGAAGCGCCACATCATCGAACACGGGATATAGCGGTCCACCGGGATATAGAGATCAGGATCGAGGCCCAGCCGTCTGACGCCGGTGACACGGGCGACGCCCGGATTGTCGTTATTACCCGTTTCCGGCGAGGCAGTCTCCGGGCAGCGCAGGCGGCCATCTTTACCTCTGGTCAGTACTGACGGACAGGATGTGTACGTCGTGGATGATGACGGACTGTTGGACGTTTCTGCGTTGCTACGCATTTCACCCGGGGACGTGCGTGCATTATCACCCGGCATTGTTCGGGCGTTGTTCAGCCCGTCAGCCAGTGCGGCTGCCTTGTTCAGAGCGGGTGGGGCTGGTGGCAGGGTGGGTGCGGGAGTGACGGCTTGGCGGGCAGGGTCTGTTTCGTCCTGTGTGTGCGGCCCGAACAGGCCAAACGGGTTACTGTCCATGCCCAGATTTTGACGCTCATGCAGCGTCTTCCCGGCGGAGGTCGGCGGCGAGGTGTCGGCTTCTTTCTCATTACCCTCTTTCAATGCACTGAAAAGATGATCGCCGCCGGATGCCAGGGCGATCACCAGCGCCAGACTCAGCAGGCTGACGGTCAGCGTGCGGCGACCGGATGCCTTACGAAAACGGGTCACTTCCGGCTGGCCGGGCGGTGTTCTTTGCTCCGGCTCCTGATACGCCATTGCCGCACGGGCGCGTTCGCGGGCTTCCGCTTCCCGCTCTGCGGTAGTTTTTTCCGGCTTGTCCGGGACAGGTTTATCGGTCATCTGGCCTCCAGCGTAACGGACGGTGAAACGGTGTCGCTGCGGGTTATCGCGATGCGCCCGAACCCGTCGTTTTCGATCCCTACCACTGAGGTGCCGTAACGCAACACCAGTTGTGGCGCTGCCGGCACCACCATCACAATGTAATTACCCTGCTTAACTGTCCGGGGCGTGAGCGCCTGCTCCCGTCCGTTAACCACCCGGAAAACAGACGGCAGGGTTTTGATGGGGGAAAAACCGATATAAGCAAAACGACCATCATCCCAGGCAAAATCCGGTGCGATGGAGGCCGAACCGGCGGCGACCCGTTTGGTGTAGCGCCAGTTGCGCGGCGTGCTGGCCTGTCCGAATGCCGCCGCTATCTGCTGCTTCTCCTGTCTTTCACGCTGCTGCGTCTGACGCTCGGCGCTGGCGGCGGCGGATTGCTGGCGAACCTCGGCCGGATAGTGGTAACGGATAACGAACGCCTGCGCGTGGGAATCGTGGTCCAGCACGTTCAGCTCCAGGCTGTAATCACGCTTTGAGGTCACCACGAAGAGGTTGGTCTTCCAGTCCTTTGCCGTGGGCAGGAACACCTGGCTGACGTTGTTGCCGCTGGCGTCCGTCACCGGCTGGGTTATGGGGTTCGGGCTGACGCCGACCCGGTTATCACTTTTCGTGACCGTCCAGCCTTTTGGAAAACCCGCTTGTGCATCAATCACAGTTTCATCGTCGTCAAACAGCAGCGTGGTGACGTAGCCGGGACGGGTATTCACCACGGTGGCGTTCTGGCTGTTATACGATACGTTCTGCATCCGGCTGTCATAGCCGCTGCCGCGCGGGGTGGCGGCGCTCCATGTCGCGCATGACACCATTAAGCCCGTCAGGAGCAGGATGTTTTTCAGCATCATTCGCTCCTCAGTTCTTTATCGCGCTGGTAGCTGGTGACGATAAAGCCCAGCGGGTTCACTTCCCGCTGGCTGTCCGTCAGTTGCTGATGCGGGACATAGCGGTAAGTGAGGCGGATATTCCAGAAGTCCGTTTTCACTGAATTATCAGAAATACGACGGAGGGTGCGCTTAATACGCAGTGTTGCCAGGTTATCGGGTCCGGTGGCAGGTGCATGCACATTAGAAATAATGTCGATATAGACGACATATTCGGCTTTATTAAAAATAACGTCCGGAGCCTGGTCGCCGTTAAACCTGTCCAGATAATCCCGGTTCACAGTGTCGCTGTTAAATAACTGTACGTCGTCGTAATCACGCTGGAGGGAGAAGTAATTATACCCTTCGCGAAGACTGACATAGTGTGCCGCCAGTGAGTGGGCCAGTGCTTTTTCAGACGCAATATCCCGCACTTTAAGGCGGGTCATATACTCATAACGACCGGTCTGTTTGTCCACCGACCACAATTCAATGTCAGTGGTTTTCAGCGGCAGCAGAATAATAATGGCTGCGACCGCCAGTGCAGCCAGAATCAGCCCGGCAGCGGCCACCCGCCAGGCAGTTTTGCGGGAGCGCTCTTCCTTTTCCAGCAGGATGGATTCAAAAGAGCGCGAGACATCGATGATGCGCTGAATATCAGACATGGTGAGTCAGCTCCTGAATTATGGCGGGGGAATTAACCGGCTGGGGATCGCCGGACACCGGTGGGAGGTCGCCCTGATGCTGCGCGCAGCCCGTAAGCGCGCACAGCACCAGAAGCAAGATGCTGAATTTCATGGAAGCCTCTTATCGGATAAATGCAGGAAGGCCTCACCGCTGGCAGAGGCCACGGCGTGACGGAGAAAAGAAATTAGCGGTCGGGAGGATTAACGATGACGCTGCTGATTCTGGCGTTTCATGCTTTCAATGGCGGTGGCACGTTTCTGCCAGGTGCTCACGGTTTTGCCCGCCCCTGCGGCAATGAACCTGCCGGTTGTCGCTGCTGCGGCCATGCCACCTTTGGCGGTCAGTCGGCCCCCGGTCTTTATGCCGGGTTTGGAGACGTCGGCAGATTTGCTCGCCAGCCCGCTCAGTCCGCTCATAGCTGCACCCTGTAACACGGCCTGCACGGCGGCACCGCTCAGCGCAGTGGCTATTTTCGCTGAAAAATACACCAAGACGCCTGTGGCAATCCCGGCCAGCAAACATTGCGCCGCCAGGGTCACCATATTGCTTTCTGCAGACGTTGCTGTGGCGGCATCCAGTATTTTATTCAGGTAGTTGATGGCGATCCGGACAGACAGGGCAGAGAACATGATCGTTAAGATTGCGGTAAATAGTGTTTTCAGCCAGTTATCAAACATGGGTTTAAGAAAACCGTACAGCAGGCAGAAAATAAAGAGTGGGGCGGTGGTGGTCATTAACAGAATGGTGATTTCGGCGAGCAGGTTGACAAAGGTTGCAGCCAGTAACAGAACGATTGCACCGCCCCAGACCAGCACCTCGGCAAAGCCGCCATTCATTTTAACGTAGGTAGAAGTGTCCAAATTGAACAGCGTTTGCCCCAGCGCTTGTGCCTTTTCCCACACCGTGTCGAGCAGCGCCCAGACATTATCATCGCCACTGATGCCGTCCTTAAGCCCTTCAATGGCCGCAATGATGGCATCCAGCCAGCCATCGCGGTTTAAAACAAAGGTGGTGATCAGCAACATGCGGCCCACATCCCAGACAACATCTTCAACAGGTGTCTGGAGTTTGCCGCCAAGGGTCTGATACCCGCGATACGTAATAAATAGGGTAAAGGAACTGACGATAATCACACTGATTAGGGTGCCGTAGGTAGAAGACTGACCTTCTAACACGGCATTGAATCCATCCATGATGTTTTTGTCCATACCAACAAAAATACCACCGGACATGGTGCCTCTCATTAGTCAGGAACAGACAGGGGATAAAAACAGGGAAGTACCCCTGTTTTTGTTGGTGGGGATCTTACTGAGTGACGGATTTTCTTTTTTGGGCTTCCTGCTGAAACAGTGTCTCGAATTTTTCCCTGATGCCGGGTTTGCCTGTCTGGGCAAACATGAGTGCTGCCCGGTGCGCAAACTCGCAGTTGTCGCTTGCCTCACCATCCATGAGGCATTGCGTATAGACTTTATAGGTTTCATCGGGATGTTCTTTATACCAGGCTTCTGATTTCGTCTCTTTACAACCGGATAAGACGAGAATGCCTGACGTGATGCATAAGGTTAATACGGGTTTTAACATGTTAACCTCCCTATAGAGAGTTCAGATCGGCAACGGGCGCAGTTAATTGCTGTTGCTCAAAGGCTTTCTGTTTTTGCTGTTCCAGCAGCGTTGTTCGCTGTTCAGCCTGTTTGACTGACATTTCCCACTGGCTGGTCAGCGCATTTAATTGTACGCTTTTGGCCGCGATGGCGTTAGCCAGGTCCTGCGACTCTTTCGAATCCTGCGCATTAGCAATACGGTCTGATAAATCTGATATATCGCCGAGCGTGCCCGTGATCTTGTTTTCAACCTCGGACGTATTTTCTATCGCTACGGCCTGATTCAGGATCATCTGTTTGCAGCTGTCCAGATAGCGTGGTGAAGCGCTGGACGGGTTACAGGTATCGAACGTTTTATATTTGTTATACAAGCTATTAAGTTCAGACGAATATGACCCGCTTTGGTTGCTCAGCAGGTCATCCAGTGAAATACCGTGCTGACGAAGATTATCAATATCGGTTTTCAGACTTTTGGCCTCGCGGAGAAATGCCTGAACGTCACGCACGCCCGTTGCCGTGGCTAATTGCTGCTTGTAGGCATCAAGTTCACTTCTGTAATGGGTAACGGTTTCCTGCCACTGCTGGAGTTTCTGGATCCACTGATTCATGGATTCGGTATTCTGTACGGCGTCGAATACCGGTATTCCGGCGCTCATCGCCTGGGTGGAAATAAACAGTGATAATGCCAGTATGGTATCTCTGAACCGCATTTTTATTACCTCCGTCATGAATATTACAGGGCTTGTTCAAGGAAGGCGGCTTTCCAGTCATCAGGCTGCATTCCTTCCAGATACAGGGTGTCGAACAGCTTCAGGTTGTCTTCGCTGCCGCTGAGCATTTTGGTAAGTTTCCCGAGGCCCGATAAATCCATTTTCGCCATCGCCACAAAAGGCCGGGTTTCACCCGCGCGTAACGGCGTTTTCAGGACCACCATAGATCGCTCACCCGGATCGAGGTTTCTGACGATGTCGTACACGCTTTCCGGCACTTTCATCTTTTCCACGTAATCCGCCCTGCTGGCCTTCGGGTTGGCGAGAAAAATCTGCGTGCTGCACTGCTCGATAATCGCCGGGGCAATCGGGTGCTTGACGATTTCGTCAGGCGACTGCGTGGCGGGGACGAAGATGCCGTTCAGTTTGCGGATCACTTTCAGCATATTGAGCGAGAAGCGGGAGAATTCGACATCGGCCAGCCATTTCCAGAACTCGTCCATGAACATCACCAGCCGGCGACCGTCCAGCAGGCTGGTGACGCGGTAAAGCAGATAAAACGTAATGGGGCCGCGAATGTCGTCATCATCGAGAAATTCCGTACCGTCGATACCAAAATTTTCGACGTCGCTGATATTGAAGGTGTCCTCCTCATTGTCGAATACCCAGCCGAACTCGCCGCCCTGCGCCCACTGTTTAAGGCGAATACGTAGCCCGTTGATGCGGGCGTCGGGGGTTGGCGGCTCCGGCAGGACTTCCAGCAGCCGGGTGATACCGAACTTGCGGTATTCCGGCGGGTAGTCGAGCATAATGGTATCTACGGCGGCACTGATCCGCTCCTCATCGCGCGGATCGAGCGGCTTGCCGTTGCGGCCGCACAGCATGCGCACCAGTCGTTTGATAAAGCTGATATTCCGCCGGGTCGGCGCAAGCTTAAACGGGTTAAACCCGGTGGGCGTGCCGGTGCGGATACGGAAGTAGCGTCCGCCCATCTGGCGTATCGCCATCTCCGCCGCCCGGTCCTTGTCGAAATACACGGTGGTTAGCTGCTTAAGGGGGGCTGATTCAGAGAACGTCGCCGGATTGCGGTACTTCTGCATTAGTTGCTGCATCATGGTCATCAGCATCGTTTTCCCTGAGCCGGTTTTACCGATAATCGCCGTATTACCCGGCGTTTTTTCGTTGAAGTCATCCCGCCCGCTCTGGCTGTCGTGCAGGTTCAGGTAATACCCGCCACTGCCAGGGGATTTGAGTATCGCGATGGCATCGCCCCAGGGATTGCCGTTTCGTTTATGAGGATGAAAATTGTGCAGACTCGCCAGGTCGGCAAAGTTCTGGCTGCTGACGGCCACCAGACGGGGGCGCAACGTATACACCCCCGGCAGTTGCGCCAGGTACGCGGCGGGCAGCGACAGCGTGGACAGCGTCGTCATGATGCCGAGGTCGGCGAAGGGTTGCGCCAGCGCGTTGGTGTCCTTGACCACCTGGTCGGCGCTGTCTGAAGATACCAGCAGGGAAAAGTGGTATTTTCCGCAGGAGACATGCCCGGACTGGAGCAGGTCACGCAACACAATCAGCTCTTCGCGCTGTGAAATGGCGTCGTCATCTGCCGAAGTTAGGCGCTTTTCCGCCAGGCGAATATGCTTCTGCACCTCATCGCGGGCCATGCAGGTGAAGGACTGCGTCAGCACATACTCGCTTTCGGCATACAGCAGTGCGTCCAGCAGGCCGGTCGCGGTCTCCGGCGAGTAGTCTTTGATTTCCAGACTTCGAAAAAAGCGGGAGCCGCCGACGGTCTGGCACTCGGCGGTGTCGGTGGTAAAAAAGACATCCGGCGTGCTTAACGTTTCATAAAACGCCGCAGGCGTGACCGCCACCTTTTGCCACTGGCCGGTGAGCAGACGGTGGTAAAAGGACAACTGGGCGGAATATACCCGCCCGTTTTCTTCATACATCCCCAGCGGCGTCGTCGTATAGCGGGACAGCGTCGAAGCCAGCGCATCCCGGTGTTCCAGCATCACTTTCAGGGCATCATCCAGCGCCGCTTTGCGTTTACCGTACGGTTGCGCCTTCATGGCCTTTTTCCCCAGCGGAGAGAAGGGCGCGTAGCAGACGGTGAAAAACAGCCGGTGCCGCCAGAACGGCTTTTCGTTGATCGGCTGGTAATACCGCCGGGTCACTTCATCAGAAAAGGGAATACCTGAATTCGCGTCAAAGGCATCGTGGTATTTTTCCCGGATACGGTGAAGATAGAAAGTGACCGGCAGGCCTTCATATGAACGAATAACGTTATTGAGATGCGTCGCCATTAACGTCAGATGGTGTTCGTCCTCGCATTCAAAAATGGTGCCCTCCAGCTCCCAGCTGGCAACCAAATCACCCTGGCGGTTTCTGATGACGTACGGGTGAATATGGGAGGAATACGGAATGTATTTCTCCAGCGTAACGCGCTCGTTTAACTTCATTTTTTCAATAAACTCCGAGACGTCGACAGCGTCATAGCGATTTGCCAGCAGGGCATTGGCACCAAAATGTTTATTGGTGCCAAACCGGCCACGGGTTTTAAAGGCCAGCCAGAGCAGCCCGAAATAGTGAATATCGGTTCTGGCTTTTGCCTTCATCTCCAGCCAGGCGGGAATAAGCAGTAATACCAGGTAATAGCTGACATAAACCGCCAGCAGGACGATAGCCCCGCTGACCATCACGAACGGCACGAGGGGAATACCGGCTATGGCGGCAGGCCGCGTCAGCGCTTTGTTCAGCGTAGCCATCGTTACCTCCCTTATGACGCCCAGTAGGCACCGAAACCTGACGCACCGACGATAAGGATGGCGCCAATGATGACGTTGCGCATGTCGTGCAGGCTCTTGCCGTCAAACAAGACTTTGTATCCCACCCACATGGTGGCCAGCGTGATGGTGACGGCGGCCAGCCCGAGCAGGCCAGTGGAGGTGTTACTCAGCGTCTCATTGGCTTTATTAAATCCGCTGTCTGCTGCCAGCACCGGGCTTGCCATTAACAAGGAAGAGAGGGCGGGCCAGTCAGTCTGTTTTCGTTTCATCATTGTTCCTCCTGGGGTCGGGAATGGGTAACGCGCCGCGTATCAAGGCGTTGGGGTAGTGCAGGGATGTCAGAACTGGCGTGGCGTTATCGGTAAGCTCGCCACGCATGACGGCGGCGGGGTAACGGATTGTCGGCACGAGCTTTTCGGCGGGAAGTCGCTGCCGGTCTTCCCGCGTTGACGGCACGGCGTAGCCGATGCGCTGGATGTAGCTGGTCTGGTTAAACGCAGATTCCGGCTGTTGGCCGGTCGTGAAATTTCCTGAGTAGTAGCAACTGAGCGCACGTTTGAGGGAACCGCCGCGGCGGTAGCAGTCGGTGAGGATGTGCTCAAACACGGACAGGTTGGTACAGGGGTTAAGAAGGTCACGGGCGCTCGCGCGGTAATGACGGAAATTGGTGCTGGTGATTTGCATCAGCCCGACCGAATAGCGTCGGCCCTGTGCTGCCAACCGTCCGGTGAGGCTGACGGCCTCATCCCTGCTCGTGGGGAAATGTGAAATCACGCCTTTGCCACCGGGCAGAATTTCAGCGATGGCATACGGATTCAAACCGGATTCGACCCGCGCCACATCAAGTACCGTAGACGGGTGAATGCTGGGGGCGCACTGCATAGCCGCCGCCAGAAATACGGTGGTGGAAAGCATGATGGCCTCGGAATGATAAACCGGGCAACGCGTACCGCCATCAGACGGCACAGGGCCGGAAAAAGGGTAAGGGTGGTTAAACGGGATGAGTATCCTGTGTTGTGTCGCCGTCATCCCGGGGCTCAAGGAGCACCAGCTTTCCGGAAACGGCAATGCCGGGTGTCAGTACCACGTTCAGTCCGGGTTTATCGTGATGGGCGAAAGCGACGCCGACTTTCGTCCACCAGGTGTTTTTTTCACCCTGTGGGTCGGGCTGACTTTCCTGGGTGACAAATACGTGATAAATGGGTTTTCGCATGACGCCTCCTCTAATAAAAACAACAATGAGTTAAATGAATGTCACATCCCAATTCTGCATTCCGGTTTTAACGGGTCAGCGAGAACATTCAGCGGCACCCTGAATTGTGGTTTCGTGACAGCCCGAAACTTATTTTTAAAGAGCAGTACCCGACCCGGGGGAATTAACGTCCATTCGGGTAGCTATTATGTAATGAGGTTTTCAGGATCAGATATCCGGGGCGGTATATAAACTATAAATTCAAAGTTAAAATGAGAGAGATAAATTAGTGGTGGAGGGGGTAAGCTCTGCGAAAAATAAAAGTAAGTGAAATAGTTAATAAAGACGACTGTATATTCATAGTTAATGATAAAGACATGCAGGGGAAATATTCCTGCATGTCTTTATGACCATTATTAACGTGTTCGACGTTCAAGTTTTTTCTGGCATTCTGTGCAGGTGGTTATGCCCGGGAGTGCCTGCCGTCGCTTTTCAGGAATGGGCTTACCGCATAGACGACAATGGAATAATGATGGCGTAGACCCTGGCTTAAAACGACTCTGTTCAATCATATCCTCCAGTCGTTGCTCATTAAATTCCTGATCGCGGTCGATCTCATCTGGCATGTGCGGCCCTCCGGTCTGACGTCTCCTGTTCACAAAGTGCGATCCGCTTCCAAACGATGGTCAGTGACAACCCTTCGACTTTCGGCAGCAGGGTTTGCGTTACCTGCATCATGGCGGCCAGCGCATCGGCCGAGTCCAGGTTGGCCACCCGGCATTGTTGCCATTGCCGCCAGATGGCCGCATCCGTCTCTTCGTTCGGCTCTGGCGTCCGGCCATAAGGCACACGGACGCCCAGTAACCGGCGGCGAAGGCAAACTTCGTTGGAGGTGAGGCCAAAATATTTGTTGAGTAGCGCAATTGACCCGCCGAGCCGGATGGCATGATTAATACGTTGCTGCTGCAGAACCTCCTTACGGGATTTAGCCAGAAGCAGGTGTAATGCGTCGTGATGAACCGTCACAGCCAAAAACTGCGCAGACTCCCGACTGATGATAAACAGCTCGTCTAGTGATAATTGGTTGAGGGCATTCATTTCGTCGAAAGTGAATCCGAGCGATTCACAGTAGCGAATGTTGCCATCCTTCAATGCATGCAAGGCATCGGTTAAAACGGCGTAATTCAGTGACGGGATTATCATGGTGTTTTCTCCCTTCAGCTTATTGAGCGGCGGACTAATTTAATATTGATCCATTCGTCAATTTCCGATTCGAGCCAGGCGACACTGGCTGGGCCAATCTTGATTGAGCGAGGGAAGGTGCCGTCTTTCATATACAGATAGATTTGAGAGCGCTTCAGGCCCGTTTTTTCTTCAACCTGTTTCAGACGTAATAACTGATGAGATGTCACGGTATTCTCCTGTGGCAGATGTTGCGCTAGCCGGGAGATAACACGACAACACAAAGTCGTGGTGCGGAGAAAGTTGATGAACCCGTATTACGGAAAATCCAATCCTTAATACGGGTTTTCATAGCGAAGGGCATCATCTTACTTTTGTGTTGGTAGGGAAGGGGGCGAGCCGCGCTCAAGCGCAGTTTTGAGCGTGTCGCCACTGAATCGATCGGTAATGCCTTCCTCTGATGCCCATTGCTCAAAAATGGATAGCAACTTGTAAGGTTTTCCTATCAACGGGCTGATAGTTTCATTATTTCTACAGGCAAGCCAAAATAGTCTTGATAGAGGGGATGATATGCGTGTGGAAGAGTCCGAGAGTGATTTTTTTTCCAGCCAGCCAGTTGACTATTTTATTTAACTCAGTTTGCCTGATAACAAAACATGCATCCTTCGGTAAGTTATAAATAGGTAAGTAGGCATCATTAAAACTTAAATCTATGCCATTTAATGAGATTCCATTGCGTAATGAAATTCTATTGTGAACTAGAAAGTTTTCCCCTGATAAGGAAACAGTGATGCCATAGTTATTGTTCCCTCTAAGTACAGGTGATGGTATTTTTAGATTGTGAGCAAGTAGGCATTGTATGAGAAAATATTCATATCCAAAAAGACTTGTATCAATGACGCCATGAGCAGTGTGAAAATATTTACCTTCGGTGCTGAAAGTTAAATTACTCTCGCTAAAAAAAACGATTTCATCCGACGTAATTTTGCCGTCAGGTAAATTATTATCTTTAGGTTTTAGCTTTAATTTATGGTTATAGGATTTTATTTTCCTCAAGGTAATTGGAGACTGAAAGTATATCGAAAGGAGGATTTTTCCCTGCAGAGCATATCGATAGATATCACTTTCTTGTATTTTTCTAATGCCGTTTTTCTTTGATGCTTTAACTGCTTCTTTGATAGTTAACCAGTCTGAGTTTACATTTTTATTCTTAAGAAAAGCGAGTCTGTCTGACATAACATATCTCCTTTTACATATCCGTGCTGATAAATATAATGCCCTCTCATAAGGTGAATAAAGAATGACTGTTGATGGAAGGTTGGATATTTTTTTCAGTATTATCCATTCGTATTGATTTGCAATATAAGAATGCCGCAAAAAATTCGCGGCATTTTGGTTTATTTTAAATTTGGATTGATGTCGGGATTTTCAAAATCAGGAACAAAAGAAAGATATTTTCCACCAATCTTTATAGCCCGTCTGTTTGCTTCTGCATCATGAATGTGTAACGGTGGGGGAACACCCTCTTTCGCTACAATGCCTGTTTCTCTAAAGAACCCTTCGAAACCTGCGGGAGAGAACATCAACAATATCTTGATAGGTTTAATGCTGTTATTTCTAAATTGGTGATAAATGCCCTTTGGTACATAAACAAAATCGCCAGGGTTTGCCTGAAAGATATTTTCTCCGGCTCTTACGGTTAATTGGCCGTCTAGTACATAAAATATCTCATCAGCGTCTTCATGAAGATGCCAGATCGGACCACCACCAGGCCCAACAAATCCCTGAATAATAGAAATGCTGCCGCCGGTATTTTCTTTGTCAAGCTTGATAGTATAGGTGTCATTATTTAACCAAAGCGGAACGCCTTCATTATCTCTAATAATAAATGGTTGCATTATTTGTACCTCACGGTTATGAATTTAAAGAGAGTGGCCGCCATCGATAACTATTCGTGTACCCACTAAGTAGTCAGACTGGCCTGAGCAGGACCAAATAATGGCTTGAGCGATCTCTTTAACATCGCCAATACGCCCAATGGGGATCAAATCGCGCCATCTTTTGTCACGGTCTGCCGCCGATTCGCCGGGAAGTTGGGTCATTTCGGTGGCCAATGGACCTGGGTTTATTGAGAAAACTCGCACGCCGTGCGTGATAGCCTCTTTTGCCGAGACGCGGGTCAATGCATCGACGGCAGCCTTTGACGCGGTGTAGGCTGCCGTGCCCGGAATATTCAGCCCGATAGACATATTTGATGAAATATTAACGATAGTCCCGGCCCGGTTTTCTTTCATCGACTGAAGTTCGCGCTTCAGACTTTCAAACAAACCAATGACATTAGTAGTGAATACGTGATTAAAGTCTTTACTGGAGGTTTCATCGACAAAACCAAAAGAAAATACTCCGGCGTTATTAACGGCAATATCAAGAGTACCGACTCTATTTTTAATTTCATCAAACAGGTTATCTATTGATTGATTATTATTTACGTCGAAAGGAATAACCCATGATTTGCCAGGAGTCTCGGAGATCGCTTGCGCTGTCTCTTCTAGTTTCTGCTTATTTCGACCTGCAAGAATAACGGTTCCGCCAAGTCGTGAAAATGCCAAGGCTATTTCTCTGCCAAGTCCACTGCCTGCGCCGGTTACAAGAATTTTCTTTTGCGAAAAAATACCACTCATCGGTTCTCTTCCTTATATAAAGTAATCTTCGACTTTGCCACCAAGGAGAATATCGCCGCACACCTGCAGGACTTTTTCCTGCGCGACAGCGTGCTGGCAAATAGTGTTGATATCACGTAATGCGCGATCAAAAGGTGTTTCATGGGTGTAGATAGAACCCCCACCCTGTAGGTCATACAAGCTTGAAACGATGGTTCGTGCGGTTTGAAAGGCATTTCTTCGACTCAAAGCTGACTGCACGCGCCAATGAGTAATATCGTCATGAGCGGCATCGGCTTCGAGCGCCTGCCATAATGTACTTACGCTGGTGAGCGCCGCGTTTCTAGTGATAAATAACTGATTCTCTGCGTTAGCCACCGCCGTCTGTACGCGCTTTGAGTTTCGCCATTTCACATCATTGATTCTGTCTGTGCGGTCGTCGGCGACGTCGTAGATATAGTCCAGACAGGCTCTCGCAAGCCCCAGCGGGATACCGGCCATTTTGCGTAAAATTGCATCCGGCGTTTTGTGCAGTGGCCCTTGACGTTTTGGATCCGAGAAATTGAACGCGTGCTGTTCGGGAATGAACAATCCTTGCGTGGAGTAGTCCTGACTGCCGCTTCCCCGCAGGCCGGTGGTGAACCAGGTGTCGGAAAAAAGGTAGTCGGCAGGACGCGCCAGCATGACTCGCCAAAGGGGCTTGCCGTTATCATCCAGTATAAGATTGCCGTTACGGTAGAGGAAGCAACCTGCCGAGATGACATCGCCATGAGGCGATCCGCTGGCAAAACGCCATTTGCCAGTGACAATGTAGCCGCCATCAACTATCTCGGCTTTTCCCTGCGGGTGTATCCAACCCGCCACGGCCAGATTGGCGTGTGGAAAGATCTCTTTGGCGCTTTTTTCTTCCAAGAAACCTGAATAAATACCTGAGTCACAACCAATCATGGCGCACCAGGCGGTAGCCGTATCGCCCCGGGCGAGTTCTTCCAGCACAAGGATTTGCTCAATCGACGTCAGTCCGGCACCGCCCCATGATTGCGGGAAACACATTCCAAATATCCCAATGCCACGTAGCCTTTCAATAATATTGAGTGGTATCCTGCGATGCTCTTCTATTTCACGAGCGGAGTTACGTAATTTGCCACGTAAATCTCTTAGATTAACTAATATATTGCTAAATGTATTTTCTTCATGAGTTATCATGGATGTGCCTCAATAAATGAACCTATATGATTAAATCTTAAAAGTACATATTGGTTATTATTAATAACTATATCGCCCGGATGCGAAAATTCCCTTTGGGTCTAAAGTTTTTTGCAAGCTTCTAATGATTTCACCTTCACGAAGCGTTCTGGCATTACGACTATTGGCGAGAGGATGTTCGACGTCCAAACGATAAGGATAAAAACCGGAAGCACTAAATTTTTCATGAAGAAGTTTCAGAGCACGATGAGCTTTTCTTATTTCCTCTTCTACGCGTTCAAAACGAATGGATACAACGAGATCAATAATCTGATCACTCAGCGTATTAATTGTGGCGCCGCAGCGCACGCCAGTAGACTCGAAGATATCGTCGAAATGTAGATAAGCCTGTTTAATAGCCTGACCGGTAAAAGGAAGCAGAGGCAAGAAAAATATCCAGCCTTTGCCTTCGGCATCTATTTCAGCCGGTGTAGTACCGAGCGTCTTCTCCAGAAGGATATCATGATATTTAGTATCCCCTTGATAAGCAGCGTTGACTAGATTGGCGACGATATCATCTTGATAAGGATTCGTAGGGCTGTCGTTCCAGATCAAAGAGATGAATTTCTCGCCAGCTTTTACAAACTCGGTTTCCAGCGCGGTGGAAAGTGCCGATACTACTGAGGCAGCTCCCGAAAGAGGCAAATGAACGAGAAACTCGCCCTTATTCGCACCATACGTCAGTGTTGAGGTTTCATCATAAACCTTAAGTACACCGTGAATTAACCCTTGTGCTGACCAACGCTGGAAAGTATTGATCGCATACTCTAAGTTTTCGGGAGAAAAGGAAATATAGGCGACGCGAGATTTTTCTGGTCGATTAAGTAGACGTACAACGCCACCGGTTATAATTCCGAGATTCGATTGGGTGAATAATTGCACCAGTGAAGGGCCAATCCCGTGGGAGTATAATGCGCTATGTTTTCCCTGTTCCGGCCACCAGCCCACTCGGTGCAGTGTCCCGTTGGCGAGAACAATTTCCAGGCCGAGAAGATCTTCTGTACGCTGGTGCCTCAACCCGACGCCCCGATCGAGAGCATTACCTAAAAAACTCGTTTCTGCAGATGAGGCTGTCACATTAATAAAGCGATGGGTGTTCAGTAATTTTTGCGATAATATTCCCTGCGTCACACCTGGCTCAATGACAGCATAACCCTCTGCGATATTAATCTCGCGAATTTTATTTAATCCGGTCAGCTTCAACTGCACGGCGTTGTCTGACGGAGGTTTTGTTGAACCTAGCCCCCAATTGTATCCAGTTGAGTAGGGATAAAGCGCTGTTTCTCCGTCAAATTGATCTGCTAGCTTAACAATACGAATTACTTGTTCAATACTGGAAACATCCACTCGGCCAGAAACCGATGGGGAAGTATATTCACCAACATCATTCGGTGTTTTTACATAGGCGACGACGTTTTTATGATCTAAATGCTGTTCGAGAAAGGAGATGAACTTTTTGCTCATTTAATCAATCCTCTATTTTGCGATAGCTAATATTCGGGTTCAGAAAGAAATAGTGCATTTCATTACTGTATGAACCATCGTGATTTTTCAATCGTCCCGGACGCATCCCCTCAAATTCAAACCCTCCCTTTTGCGCGACTCTTTCTGACGCGATATTGCCTTCTTTGACACCAAGTTCTAAACGTACATAACCAGCTTCATTAAAGGCCCATTTTTTCAAAAGATTCAGTGCCCTTACGGCGTAGCCTAAACCACGATATTCCGGCAATATCCCGTAACCCACATCACCTACATGAGGTGGTACAACATTGCGGATAACAATTTTTCCTACAGCATTACCAGTTGAGCATTCTATAATAGTTAGTAATATATTAGGACCTACGGCTGAATTAAGCCCGCAACGCCTGACTTTTTGTTTTATTTCATCAAGTGATGCTGTTTCGAATAAACCCCACTTCGATGATTCAGGATTTGATTGCTCTAACCATATACAAAATGTGTCTTTTGTTTCGGCTAAACGTAGTGCAATTTTTTCATCGCGATAAATATTACTATCCACTGCAGGGAATAATAGGCTTTTTCCCGTGTTAGTTTGATCCTTCAATAATGAAAATACTGCAAATTCCTCTAGCTCTGAATTTACATTAAATTTTTGTGTAATACCTTCAAAAGTATACCCGCTCAATATAAGGCTATTAATGATTTTATGATGATCAATCAGAATGTGAGTCTCAACTCTCAGTGTCTTATATTTTTCAAATAAAAAAAATGAAAGTTTACGGAATAGTCCGGTTTTTATTTTTTCTCCTAATGGCGTATGAATGTTAATGTCTAGAATTATGCTGCTATAATCATTTTCTGATGGCCGCAAGAAAATGTCTCCTATATGCTCCGGCTTGCATTTTCGTATAACAAATATTTTATGTGTGCATGATTTTTTATTGGGCGTGTCATTTAATAACCTTGCCTCGCAACTTTGGTCGATAATTTTATCACTCTCGCTATGGTAAATGATTGGGATCTCATGCTTGTATTTTTTTTCGGGAAATGAGTGCGATTCCGGAATAGTTTGAATGTTATTTTCATAGCCTAATGAATTAGTTTCACTGTTCATGGTCTATTCCTATTGGTACAGTCAGATATTTGTCTGAGGATTAACAGCAGGAGTATCGTAACGGTTGTTTCTCAAAACAGGGAGTAGGGTGACAATCGCCAATCCTGCTAAAAAAATACCGATGAGAGTTGGTGCACGGTAGCCATAACCTTGGTCGATTGCATAGCCACCGGCCCATGAACCAATAACTACTCCAAGACAAATAACGGAGGTATGCATAGTGTTAATTAATGAAGTATTAGGGGCTGCTTTAAACACGCGTGAGGACATGGCAGGAGTGAGAGTAATACCAGTAAGTCCTAAAATCATTACAGATATCAGCACTAATATTTTATTTTCGTAGAAGGTATAAAGCCCAAACAGTGCAAGTACTAGCACGACGCTTCCGGTGAAAACAACTTTAATCGGCGATTTATCTGCTAGTCGACCTACAAGAAAGTTACCAATTACCGTGAATACACCGTAAGCGAAAAGAATAGCCGGGATATATGGAATATCGAAACCGACAGTGTTTTCAAAATAGGGAACGAAGTAACTGAATGTCGCGAATGTAGCAGCAATAATAAAGAAACTTGTAATAAAAGCCCCCCAGATTGATCTGTTTATAATTGAACCAAATTCAGCCTTAATACTACCCTTAACCTCCGCCTTGAATTTAGGAACAATCAGTATAATACCTATTCCAGCTAAAGATGTAAGGACAATAATTAATGCGAAGGAAACTCTCCAGCCATAATACTGGTCAAGTATTGCTGATAGTGGCAGTCCCGCCACCGTCGCTATCATCATCCCGCCCAATACGATGGAGGCTGCAACGCCAAAGCGTTCCGGTGGAACCATTTTTGCCGCTGTCAACAGCGCAAAACCGAAGAAGGCTGCCGAAGATAATCCGGTCGCAAACCTCGCTACTGCTAAAAGATCATAAGTTGCAGAAACGGTTGCGACTACTTGGGCGACAAGAAATATGCCAGTAATAGTCAATAATGCTGCTTTATTGCTAAGTTTAACTAAAAATGTAGCAAGCAAGGGACCACCGAAAACCATACCTAATGAATAAATGGTAATTAAATATCCAACTTTAGGAATGGAAACACCTAAATCAGATGACATGGATGTGATTAATCCTGCGACCATGTATTCAGATGTTGTCATGGCAAATAGAGTAAAACCTAAAACATATATTGCCGCTGGAAGTGGTTTATTCATAAAAATTCACTCAATGTGATTAACAGTAATGAAACTAATACCCTCGATCATCAGTTTTTGTAAACAGAATATGAATCATAATTGTTATGACATTTTTCACCAATATAATCTGCTGGTTTATCGAGTTGTCGTGTTAGGTTAGGAGGTTAAGATATCGAATTTAGGTAATTAAATTGTCATCGGCTTATCTTAAAAATAGATAATGTTATTTATTTAATTGATTTTTCTGAATGTGTGAATATCGAAAAGGAAAATAACAATGAGTGAATACGTGCAAGCAATTGTGAAATCAGATACTGGTGGTTTTAGATTTACCGATGTACAGCGGCCAGTCAGAAGGACGGAAAGTGATATTTTAATCAGAGTTTCCAATATATCACTTAATCGGGGAGAATTAGACTTTCCCTGGGAATCGGATAAGCCTGCCGGATGGGATGCATTTGGTATTGTGATCGAGACCAGCACCGACGGTCAGGGACCAAAAATTGGGGAGCGGGTATTAACATGGAGCTTTTCGGGTGCCTGGAGCCAATATCGCGTTGTCGATCGTGCCAATGTCGCTATCGTGCCAGAGAGTGTATCAGCAGCGGTTGCAGCAGCGTTGCCGGTGGCAGGATTAACGGCGCTGCGTTCTCTGCGATCCCTTCATTTGCAGCCGGGCCAGTCTCTGGCCGTTACCGGTGCAACGGGCGGAGTCGGGCATTTGTTGGTTCAGTTGGCAATGCATGCCGGTATTAAAGTTTCGGCGGTGGTGCACAGTCAGCGTGGATTCGATTGGCTGCAAGCCAGCGACGTTAAACCCAACGAGGTACTATTGGCTAAAGAATACCCTTTTGAGGGAACCTTTGATGCACTGGTCGATACCGTCGGTGGCGATTTACTGGCTCATCTATTAGACAATGTTGTCCCTAATGGCACAGTTCTCATTCTGGGCGTTGCCTCGGGACAGGTGGCGAGCATAGACACCACAATTTTGGTATCACGAGGAATCGATCTGATTTCTTATAAGGATTATTCCCCGGCCGGAGAAGATTTAAACACCTTGCTCACTCTCGTTGACGAGAAGATCATTAAAGTATACGCGGATAATATTGGTAGTTGGGATAAAGTCATTAAACAGGATTTCATGCATCTTCTCGCTCCAGGCAAAGTCACGCTCAACGTACCTCAGGACTAAGCTCAACTCGTACATAGTCCTCTATGCTGTCGCCACGCAAGGATATTGCAATAATTGTGGCGACATAGCGTTATCTTTTAACTAATAACACATTGATATTTAACTTCTGTCAGTTTTTTTTTGTATCTTGATACCTCCACGAGGCATAGATGTTCGTGTAAGAGATGTAAGAGAAGACTTATGGATTTAAACGCGCTTAAAATCTTTATTAAGGTAGGGGAAACGCAGAGTTTTACCAAAGCTGCGCAGGCATTGGGCCTCACCCAATCAGGGGTCTCACGTGCAATTACCAGGCTTGAGCTCGACCTTCGTGTTACCTTGCTTAACCGCAATACCCACTCTGTAAGTCTGACTACCGATGGCGTTTTTTTATATGAATCCTCAAAAAGCCTGATTCATGAAATGGATGAGGTTGGGCATTCGATTACCGGCAGAACGGTATTCCCTGAAGGCGAACTAAAAATAACGACACCTTCTGCCTATGGCCGATTGGTAATTATTCCTATGCTCAAAGAGATTCTGGACAGATATCCGGCATTAACAATTGACGCGGTTATGACTGACCGATTGGTTGATTTGGTGGAAGAAGGCTTTGACGCGGCGATTAGAATTGGCAGCGTACAGGACTCACGGCTTATCGCCAGAACTATTAAGCATTTACGTTTTGTCACCGTTGCGTCACCGGAATATTTAAACAGCCACGGAATTCCAAAAGAGCCAGCGGAACTGGTACAGCATAACTGTCTGGCTGTTAAAGCACAGAGAACTGGGCGTAGCACAAAGTGGTTTTATTCTATAGCGGGAGAACAGCAGGCTTTTGATATTAAGGGTAATCTGGTCGTCGATACTGCGGATGTACTGTTAGAGGCGGCACTCAGCGGGATGGGAGTTGTTCAGATAATGGACTTTGCGGTCGGTAAATATCTGGAAAACGGTAAACTTGTCGAGCTACTACATGAATACTCCGAGGCTTCGATTCCGCTTTCATTAATTTATGCAAAATCGCGCCATCGTTCGCCTAAAATCAGTACATTGCTGGCAGCGTTAGGAATAAATACTTGACCCCCAACACAGATGCAATTGTGCTTGATTTGTGAGGGGCCAAATTCAACATCCTGCTCAATTCTGTGACTAAAAACCAAGCTTTGTATGAAGCTGATGGTGTTTTAAGTATATATGCGAAGTATTTAGTCTTAAACGGGGCTCATTAGCTGAGCCCTTTTTCAAGCTTATCAATCGGTATATACCGTAGTTCAGACTTTGGACTGCTGATGGCCCAAAATATAGGATGGCACGAATTCCTCTCTGCACCTGTCCAGATAATCTGACCACCACTGCATCATCGCCTTGCGGGCTTCCAGATGCTCCGCCTTGTGGATGTAGGCTGCTCGAACGCTATTGCGCTCCTGATGGCTCATCTGACGCTCAACTGCATCCTGTGACCAGAGACCTGATTCTATCAGGGCACTACAGGCCATTGCCCGGAATCCGTGGCCGCAGACATCCTCTTTAGTTTTATATTCCATCAGCCGCAGCGCCTTATTAACCGTATTTTCACTCATTGGTCTGGATGGATTATGGATGCTGGGGAACAGCAACTCCTGATCACCGGAGATTTCTCTTATCTGCTTCAGTATGTCGATGGTCTGTTGTGACAGCGGCACAATGTGCGGCGTGCGCATTTTCGCCCCCCTGCTGGAATAGCGGACGCCTGGGAGCGGTTCTCGTGTGGCGGGGATCGTCCAGATTTTATTTGTGAAACTTATCTCCGTCCAGCGGGCAAACCGCAGTTCGCTGGAGCGAATAAAGACATGCAGGGTAAGAGAAACAGCCAGCCGGGTTAATTCCCGTCCCTGATGATAGCCATCAATGCGACTCAACAATTCGGGTAGTCGTTCAAGGGGAAGGGCGGGGTAGTGTCGTTTAACCGGTGCTGCGATGATACCTTCGAGATTCGATGCTGGATTGCTCTCAATCATCCCCTGATGCACCGCATGCTGCATGATGTTGCACATATGCTGCCGGGTACGTGCTGCGACTTCAAGCAGACCTTTTTGCTCAATGCCTTTCAGCAGGTCGATAAAGTGACGAGGTTTCAGTTCAGCTACTGGCAAGTGTCCAATCACAGGAAATATATGATTGTTCATGCTGGCAAGCAGACGGGAGGCGTGGTTCTCAGACCATGTTCTGTTGCTTTTATGCCAGCTCAATGCAACGTGCTTAAATGTTTTTTCCGGTGAGCGGGCAGCTTTCTCTGCGATACGTTGTTGTGATGGATTGATATTCTGCGTTAGCAGCTTGCGTATACCATCACGTTGCTGACGAGCGTAAGCCAGAGAAACATCGGGATAGGCACCTAAGCCGAGGCGAGATTCTTTACCATTGATACGATATTTGAGATACCAGAGACGTGAACCGCCTGGATTGACTAAAAGGTACAGTCCATGAGAATCAGAAACTTTGAAGGGTTTTGCGGATGGTTTTAAGCTACGGATTTTAGCGTCGTTCAGAGACATATGGTGGTCACTCCATAATCGAACTGAAATGACCCCAAATCAGACCACCAATCTTGCCCGATGCGTAGGGGGAAATGAAAATGCATCGAGAAGACTTTTCACGCTAAATTATTGAATCTAAATCACATAAGGATTCGCAAAGAGGCATGAAAACAAGAATTTGGCTCCTCTGACTGGATCGCTTTTGTCAGCAAGAGGTTCGTAAGTAAACTGAATCTAAGGTATCTTCTTATCAAACGAATATGAATGACTGGCTGTTATATCTAATCTTGGGGGGGCGGGCTAAAGTGTCATGCTGTTCAAGCCGTGCTCCTTTATGAGTCATCAATTGACACTTATGCTTCCACATTTGAAGCGGTGTGAGACTTTACATTCGAATCTGGAATATACAAGAAGCATGGGTCTCCAGTTGGGTCAGTGTCGGTCATAAATACCGTAGTCAATAGCTTCTCTACTTATGGCATTTTCCTCAGCCAAATTTCAGAGCATGAAGTTACTCTTTTTACAAACCTAGCCTTTTAAACCCTTGAGAAAAGATCTTTCTCCTTAAGCTTAAATTAAGAATAGTCATACAATTAGAAAACATGGCGTAAATATTGCATAAATAAATTGGGTAGGTTGAAACTATTTTGAACATTAACGTTAAGATATTTTATAAGGTTTATCATGACGCATTTCACACTCAAGCAGCTTAAATATTTCGTCACTGTGGTTGAGACCGAAAGCATCGCCGAAGCGTCACGTCAGCTGCACATCGCCCAGCCTTCGATTTCGGTCGCCATCAAAAACCTTGAGGACGCTTTTGAACAGCAGCTGTTCATTCGCCATCATGCACAGGGCGTATCGCTCACCTCCAGTGGGAGACGGTTCTACGAAAAAGCAAAGGAGTTGCTGCGGTTGTCCTATGAGTTTGAGCAAAGTTCACGCGCAGAAAATGAGCTGGTTTGCGGCACCATCGCCGTGGGTTGTTTTGAATCGGCGGCTCCGCTGTATATGCCCAAGCTGATTGCAGGTTTCAAAAAACTCTATCCAGAAATCAATATTCAGCTGTACGACGGTGAACAGCATGAGCTGATGCACGGTTTACATCGTGGCCGTTTTGACATGGCATTTCTCTACGATCTTGACCTGGACAACGCGATTCAGAAAGAACCGCTGAATGCGCCGCATAAACCCTATGCGCTGCTACCGGCGGCTCATCCGCTGGCGAAAAAAAGTGCGGTGACATTACAGGAACTGGCAAGCGAACCGATGATCCTGTTGGATGCGGTGCCCAGCAAAAATTACTTTATCAGCATTTTCAAAGAGAATGGTTATTACCCTGAAGTTGCCTATAGCTCGCCGTCAATTGAAATGGTGCGGTGCATGGTCGGGCAGGGGCTGGGCTTTTCGGTGCTGGTGACCCGGCCCTGTTCGGATATGACATACGATGGGCAGCGCCTGGTGCAACTGGATATAGTCGATGAAATGGCGGCATCGACGCTGATTATGGCTTATCTGCAAAATAATGAACCAACACGGCCGACGCGGTTATTTATGGATTATTGCCGCAGTGTTGAATTAACTCCGGCCGTCAGCAGCCATTAAATTGTTGCTCTACCCGTTGCGGGTAGAGCAAACGTCAGTTGTATTTAACGTAATTCAATCCAGGTGGTTTTTAATTTGGTGAATTTATCAAAGGCATGTAAAGACAGGTCGCGGCCAAAACCCGATTGCTGATTGCCACCAAAAGGAACGGTCACATCCAGCGCATCAACGGTGTTGACCGACACCGTTCCGGCGTTCAGTTTGCGCGCCACACGATGTGCCTGATTCAGGTCGTCCGACCATACTGATGCGGCAAGGGCGTAAATATGATTATTCGCCAGTTCGATGGCTTCCGACTCATCATCAAAGACTTTTACCGCGAGCACCGGACCGAATACTTCATCACGCCATAAGTTAACGTTTTCGCTTTCAATCTCAATCACCGTCGGCAGGATGTAGTTAGCGACTGTCTCGATTTCGCGTTGCTCGCCACCCGCGCGCACAATACCGCCCTGAGTCACTGCGGTCTGAATAAAATCCATCACCTTATCTTTATGCGCAGTCGAAACCATCGCGCCCATCCTCGCATTGGGGTTAAGCGGATGGTCAGGTTGCCAGCCGTGCAACTTCGTGATCAACTTCGCCATAAAGTCGGGATAGATCTTACGTTCA
Source organism: Klebsiella sp. Q11 (assembly GCF_964241505.1). Lineage (NCBI taxonomy): Bacteria > Pseudomonadati > Pseudomonadota > Gammaproteobacteria > Enterobacterales > Enterobacteriaceae > Klebsiella > Klebsiella sp. Q11. The sequence continues at coordinate 15,155 of NZ_CAXSXW010000011.1, read as the reverse complement.
ACTAATAATCTGGAGTTGGCTGAACAAACTTCACCCTGGTTGAAACAGATACCGAAGGCGGCTTTTTCGGCGGCTAAATCGAGATCCTGGCAATTGGCAAAAATAATGTTGGCGCTTTTGCCACCACATTCCAACCACACCTGCTTCAAATTGGATTGGCCGGAATAGGCCATAAAGGCTTTGCCCACTGCGGTTGAACCGGTAAAAGTCAGCACATCAACATCGTTATGCAGGCCCAGCGCGGCACCGGCTTCGATCCCCAGCCCGGTAACAACGTTTAACACCCCGGCGGGCAATCCGGCCTCCAGCGCCAGTTCTGCCAGTTTCAGTGCGGTGAAAGGCGAATTCTCCGAGGGTTTCAGGATCACACTATTTCCGGCGGCCAGGGCCGGTCCGATTTTCCAGGCAGCAATATCGAGGGGGAAATTCCACGGTACAATGGCGGCTACAACGCCGACAGGCTCACGAGTTATGGTTGCCAGCGTGCCTGGACGGGTCGGGGCGACTTCGTCATAAATCTTATCGATACTTTCTGCGTACCAGGCAATCACATGGGCAGCCCCCGGCACATCAACGTTATACGCATCGAGTACCGGTTTTCCCATGCTGACGCTTTCCAGCAGCGCCAGTTCTTCCCGATGCTCCAGCATCAGATCCGCCAGCCTGCGCAGCACCGCTTTGCGTTGCGCTAACGGGCACCCGGACCAGATGCCAGAGGTAAACGCCTGGCGGGCGGAATCCACCGCAGCGTCAATATCCTCAGCCTGACAAGCGGTGACTTCCGCTAACACCGCATTGGTGGCGGGATTCACTACCGCCCAGGTTTTCTCCGCTTTGGCGAAGTAAGGTTTACCCCCGATAAGGGCATGCGTGCTAAAGCGTTGTTGGTTCAGCAGACCTTGCCAGTAATCACGATTATGCATACGCGTTCTCCTTATTCGTCTCGGTCTCAGCTACCGGCGTTCCTTGCAGGATCATGCTTGCCGCACGTTCGCCAATCATTATTGAAGGGGCATTGGTGTTGCCGCTGATAAGCGATGGCATGATTGATGCGTCAGCCACGCGCAAATTTTCCACGCCATACACTTTGAGGGATTCCGGTGCGACAACGCTCATTTCATCCCGGCCCATCTTGCAGGTGCCCACCGGATGGAAAACGGTGGCGCAATATTCTCTGACGTATTGATGCAGCTGTTCGTCGGTCTGAATATGTTCGCCCGGCAGCATCTCTTCACCCCGCAATGCGGCGAATTCCGGCTGAGCAAGAATGTTCCTTGCCACTTTTATCCCCTCAACCAGCACGCTGGCGTCATAAGGGTCGGCGAGGAAATTAAAATCAATTGCGATTTGTCCATCGCGCGTTAACTGCAACGCGCCGATCGATTTCGGGCGTAACACGCAGGTGTGAATCGCGTAGCCGTGGCCCCATTCAAATAAGCGCCCCCGGTGGCTGCGATAACCCGGCACAAAATGGAACTGAATATCGGGTTCATCGCTGCTGAGTTTCGTCGCGGCAAAACCACCCGCTTCTACATAATTGGTGGTTAACCAACCTTTGCGGCGAAACAGATAGTTGAAGGGTGAGGTCAGGATCGGTTTCCAGGCGGCGAGGGAAAAACCCAGCGTTAGCGGGTTACCGGACCGCACGGTGACCAGACCATCCAGATGATCCTGAAGATTTTTACCCACGCCGGGGAGAGGGTGCACCAGCGGGATACCTGCGGCTTCAAGTTCGGCGGCAGGCCCGATGCCTGACTTCAACAGAATATGTGGTGAGCCAATGGAGCCTGCTGACAGGATGACTTCCTGGCGGCACAAAATTGACGTGGGTTGATCGCGGCCATGCTCATTAATACGCACGCCTTTGACCACTTTGTCTTCAATGATCAGCGTTTGCACGGTGCAGTCGGTCATGACCGTCAAATTGCTTTGACCAAGATGGGGATGCAAAAATGCGCGATAGCTTGATAACCGTTTGCCATCTTTTTGCGTAACGTTATAAATCCCGACGCCTGCCATCGATTTACCGTTAAAGTCGGTGTTCTCCGCTAATCCGACTCGCTTGCCCGCCGCGACAAACAGCGCTGATACTGGATTGGGATCGCGCGGTTTATCGACCAGTAATTCGCCGCTAAAACCATGATATGCCGGATCCTGAGACAACAGATTCTTTTCCGAGCGTTTGAACCAGGGCAGGACATTATTCCAGCCCCAGCCCTCACAACCTTGCTGTTCCCAGCGGTCATAATCAGAAGGTAATCCGCGAATATAAATCATACTGTTCATGGATGAGGAACCCCCCAGCGCCTTGCCGCGCGGGACGTGGAGTTGTCGCCCCCCTAAGCTTTTTTGTGGCGTTGAATAAAAGTTCCAGCTGAACTTTTTGCTTTTATACAGGGTAATGGTTCCCGCAGGAGTCTGGATGCGTGGGGTCTCATCGCGACTTCCAGCCTCAATCAGGCAGATCTTCAGATCTGCCTGTTCAGCCAGCCGGGCGGCCAGCACGGAACCTGCGGAACCCCCACCAATAATGATGTAGTCGTAGGTATTACTATTGTTCATAGTCATTCCGGTAATTATTTAGCAACAGAGGTTTGCGCCACTGCCTGAGTACGGCAGAGGAAATAATAAACAGGCGAGACGATGGCTAAACCAATAATCCAGGAGATATCGGCACCACCTAACATATTCGCTGCCGGACCGGTGTAAATGGCGGTAGACATAAAAGGAATCTCGACCACGATCCCCAGCAGATAACAGAAAATGGCTTTTGAATTGAAGTAACCGTATATGCCACCGTCACGACGGAAGAATGAAGCGACATCATAATTACCGTGGGCCACCAGATAGTAATCAACCAGGTTAATTGCCGTCCACGGCACCAGCACATACAGCAACATCAGAATAAAGTTGGTGTAATTCACCAGGAAGTTTTCCTGACCATAAATCGCAATCAGCACTTCGATAAGGATGGTGACAATTGATACCACAATGCGAGCGCCAGAAAGCGGCGACCACTTAGGCAGGAATGTCTGGCCAAGCGTCAGGGTGCAGAGCACACCGCAATAGAGGTTCATTGCATTGGTCGCGGCAATGCCTAAGGCAAACACAATAATGACGGTGGAGGATAATCCGCCGGTCATATTAACAATACCGGTGATTAAATCACCATCCACGATGCAAATAGAAACCAGAATGCCAAGAATCATCGGGAACAATGAACCCAGTACGCATCCCAGGTAACTACACCAGAAGACGCTTTTTTCGCTGATATCTTTTGGCATGTAGCGGGAATAATCGGATACATAAGGCGCGTAGGCCAGCTGCCATAATGCGGCGATGGAAATGGCACCGAGGAATCCGCTGAGATTAAAGCCATTACGCGCGAGAAAATCAGTCGGCAGACCATGCACGAAAACAATCCACGCAAAGGCCGCGAGCAAAATAATACCGGATACCCACGACATCACCTTGGTGTAGGCATGAATCAGGTTATAGCCGAAGGCACAGGCCACCAGGCTGAGTACCGCAGAAACCAGGATGCCGGTATCCGTAGAAACCGGTGCGTAGATGGCGTGCAGTGACTGACCGCCCAGCACCAGGTTTGATGCCAGAAAGCCGATATACATGATGACGACTAACGCCACCACCAGCACGGAACCATAAGAACCAAACTGGCCGCGGGTTTGAACCATCTGCGGCACACCTAATTGTGGTCCCTGCGCGGAATGCAATGCCATAAACAGCCCACCGGCAAGGTTACCAATCAATACGGCAATGGTGGCCCACATAAAAGATAAGTGGAAAATACTTACCGCCAGCGCGCCGGTAATCACGGTAAGCAACATGATGTTTGAACCAAACCAGATGGTAAAAAGATCCCGTGGCTTGCCATGACGTTCATGCGCGGGAATAGGCTGGATGGTGCTCAACTCTATTGTGGTTGCAACAGCATTATCTTTTGGGTTGTTTGTCATCATAGTTATCTCAACAAAGTCATTTGCAGGCTTGCCGCATGGCTGCGGTTATAACCACCCAAAAAATTGGGAGGGGTGAAAATAACGTTGATGGGATGTTGCAACAGTTGGCTATAGAGAGAAATGAAGAAAAATATAGCCAGCTAATATAAAAAAAAGATGCAATCTCGCTTATGGATTGGTCGCCCCAAATTGAGACGTTAAAGAATGACAGGTGAGATCTTTTTGAATCTAATTAACCTTATGATTATTAACATCTAAAATAAAAGTCTCTGGCTGAATGCTTCATCTTGGTGCGCGCCTGCACATCGATGAAGCATCATTGGCAATATAAGATATCGTTAACTCTGCAAATTAATAAGTAAAAATGTTGCCTGTGAATCGCGTGAATTTGATTTATCTCAGCACCCTTTTATCTTGCCTGTGCAGTGCGGATGCGGCTTTAACAGGGCTTTGTATTTTATTTCGGCGATGAAGGTTGCCGGCAGGTTAAATATTTTCTATCCAGACGCTCACTTTATAATATTTTACCGTCTGCATGCGCTCCAATAGTCTTGGGTCCTTCTTAAGTGGTTAATCCCCTGCGTGATGCGGGATGAAGGACGTTGAAATGACATCATTAAAAACTGAAACAGATACGCTGATTATTGGCGCAGGTCAGGCGGGGGTTGCCATGAGCGAACACCTGACGCGTCTGGGCATTCCGCATCTGGTCGTGGAGAAAAACCGTATTGCCGAATCCTGGCGTAGTCGTCGCTGGGATTCGTTGGTTGCCAATGGCCCGGCCTGGCATGACCGCTTTCCGGGCATGGAATTTCCTGGCTGCTCACCAGACAGCTTTGTGGCAAAAGAACAGGTTGCTGATTATTTTGTCAGTTACGCCGCCATGAACCAGTCACCGATTCATACCGGCGTCGAAGTGTTAAGCGCTGAACGCAATCAGGGGCGCAGTGGTTTTACCGTCACCACCTCCGCAGGCGTGATCAATGTGCAGCGTATCGTGGCCGCTACCGGTCCTTTCCAGCGCCCGGTGATCCCGGCGATTGCTCCTCAACATAGCTATGTACAGCAGTTACATTCGGCAGACTATAAAAATCCACAGCAGTTGCCGCAGGGTGGCGTACTGGTGGTTGGTGCCGGTTCTTCCGGGGTGCAGATTGCCGATGAATTGCAACGATCCGGTAAGCCAGTGTGGTTATCGGTGGGGCCGCACGATCGCCCGCCACGTTCTTACCGTGGCCGGGACTTCTGCTGGTGGCTTGGGGTGCTCGGATTGTGGGATGCTGCGGCCAGTCAACCGGGCAAAGAGCATGTCACCATCGCCGTGAGCGGTGCACGCGGTGGACATACCGTCGATTTTCGTCGTCTGGCGGCGCAGGGCGTAAACCTCGTTGGCTTGACGGAAAGTTTCACCGATAACACAGTACGTTTTCAGGATGACCTGGCGGAGAATATTGCGCGTGGCGATGCGAATTATCTCGCGTTGCTGGATGCTGCCGATGCGTATATCGAGCGCAACGGCCTCGATTTACCGCCAGAACCACAGGCACGTGAATTCCTGCCAGACCCCGCTTGTGTCACCCATCCGCAGCTCTCATTGAATCTGGCAGAGGCCGGAATCACCAGCATTATCTGGGCGACGGGCTACGTCACCGATTACAGCTGGTTAAAGGTCAATGCCTTCAATGAACAGGGCAGACCGCAGCATCATCGTGGCGTGTCCAGTGAGCCGGGCGTTTATTTTCTTGGCTTGCCGTGGTTGTCACGTCGTGGTTCCACCTTTATCTGGGGCGTCTGGCACGATGCCAAATTCATTGCTGACCAGATCGCTATCCAGCGCCAGTACCAGCAGTATCGCGCACCCTCTGACTCGCTTTAAGGAACTGTTATGCCTACACATCAACGTATTCGTATGTTCAACACCAAAGAAACCTATCCGAATCAGACACTGGACAACGATCTCTGCCAGGCGGTACGCGCCGGTAATACCGTCTACGTGCGCGGCCAGGTGGGTACTGATTTTGCAGGGAATCTGGTCGGGCTGGGCGATCCACGCGCTCAAACCGAACAGGCGATGAAAAACCTTAAACAGCTGCTGGAAGAAGCCGGTAGCGACCTGAGCCATATCGTGAAAACCACCACCTATCTTACCGATCCGCGTTATCGCGAGCCGGTTTACCAGGAGGTGGGGAAATGGCTGAAAGGGGTGTTTCCGATTTCAACTGGCCTGGTGGTTTCGGCGCTGGCACAGCCGCAGTGGCTGATGGAAATTGATGTGATTGCGGTGATCCCGGATGACTGGGAGGGGAAATGACGCTTTCGATTGCGGCACGCTGTGCGGAGTCCGGCCAGCTCGGTATCGCCATTAGTTCGTCGAGCATTGCCGTAGGTGCGCGTTGCCCGTGGCTGGTGGCCGGAGTGGGTGCGGTATCCAGCCAGAACATCACATTACCGGCGCTGGGGCAGCAGATTCTGGCGCGTCTGGAAGAGGGCTTAACGCCGGAACAGGCGCTGAAAAGCGCACTGGCAGAAGATCGCTTTAGCGAATATCGCCAGGTGACGGTCATTGACGCCAGCGGTCGCAGCGCCGCCTTTAGCGGTGACAAGACGCTGGGTATTTATCATGTGGTGCAGGGCAAAGAGTGCGTGGCAGCAGGGAATATGCTGGCGGAACAAGAGGTGATCGCCGAGATGGCGGCGGCTTTTGACGCTGCCACTGGTGAGCTTACTGGTCGCCTGCTCACGGCGTTGCAGGCAGGGATCGATGCCGGTGGTGAGGCGGGGCCGGTGCATTCAGCTGCTGTGAAGGTGGTGGATGATTACACCTGGCCGCTGGTGGATCTGCGCGTTGACTGGGCAGAAGAAAACCCATTGGCAGAACTGCACAAGTTGTGGCTGGCGTATGAACCTCAAATGCAGGCTTACGTCACCCGGGCACTGGATCCACGTGATGCTCCGAGCTATGGCGTACCCGGCGATGAGTAGTGCGGTGCGCGATATCCTTGCGGCGTTGCTGGCGTTTGATACCACCAGCCGCGAATCCAATCTGGCCTTGATTACCTGGATTGAGGATTTTCTGGCGCAGCGCGGGATCGCATCGCAACGCATCATGGATGACAGCGGGCGCAAAGCCAATCTGTATGCCCGGCTGGGGCCGGGTGGTGATGGCGGGGTGATGTTATCCGGTCACACCGATGTGGTGCCGGTCGATGGTCAGCAATGGACGCTGCCGCCGTTTGCCCTGACACAACAGGAAGGGCGCTACTATGGTCGTGGCAGTGCGGACATGAAAGGCTTTCTGGCCTGCGTGCTGGCATCGCTGGATAGCTTTCTGGCCCAGCCGTTGCGTCTGCCGCTGCATCTGGCTTTTTCCTATGATGAGGAAGTGGGCTGCCTCGGGGTGCGGAGCATGGTGGAGTTTTTGCGTGCGTCAGCAGAAAAGCCCGCCATGTGTATCATCGGCGAACCGACAGAAATGCGCCCGGTATATGGACATAAAGGCAAGGTGGCGATGCGTTGTCAGGTGCATGGTCGCGCCTGCCACTCGGCCTACGCACCTTCTGGCGTCAATGCCATCGAATACGCGGCAAGGCTTATCAATCAGCTCGGCGAAGCGGCGCAGCAACTGAAGCAGATAGAGGATGCGCGTTTTGATCCCCCCTATAGCACGCTCCAGACCGGTGTGATTCAGGGCGGCAGCGCGCTGAACATCGTGCCGCAGGATTGTCAGTTTGATTTCGAAATCCGCTATCTGCCGGAGGCGCATGTTCAGGGGGTCATTACCCAGGTTGAGCAGTACGCGCAACAGCAGCTGTTACCGCAAATGCAGGCGGTGGCGGCTGAAAGCACGATTCATTTTCTGCCGCTCAGCCACTACCCAGGCCTGCTCACCGATCCTCAATCACAATTTGCCCAATGGCTGGCGCAATGGAGCGGAAGCGACGATTTCTCTACCGTGGCGTTTGGCACTGAAGGGGGGTTGTTTGATGAAGCGGGGGTTGCCACCCTGATCTGCGGGCCGGGCAGTATGGAGCAGGGGCACAAGCCGGATGAGTTTATCGCTATTGAACAAGTAGAACTCTGTATGGTGATGCTTGTAAATTTATGCAAATGGATGCGAACTGTCCTCTAAATAAAAGAATTAATAATGGATTAATTATAATAAAACACTTCGATTATATTGCGGTATTATTTGATGTCAATTGGTCTGATTCCAGAGTGGTCAGTGGTGGTTTATAAATAGTAAATTATAAGCATTTAGTAATTTCAGTGGAAATAAATATTATTATTGGTTGTTATTAGGCAGGCATATATTTTGACTAGAATCACTTTCACTACTCCAGATCTAAAATATTAGTTGGGTTAAATCCTCATAAAACCTTCACGATACAATGGAGATTGGTGTTTTCCTTCATTTTCATCGAAAACCTTGATGTCAGATTACCATTAGTATACCTATACTTGGGATCATAATGTACTTAAAGAAAGGTTCCCATTTATGAATTAGCAGGCCAGTGCTACTGCAAACGACTCAACGTTAGATTTCATCTAGTTGCTCCTTATAAAAAAGCCGTACCTATGAGAGTGGATACGGCTTTGGTATACGATATGGTTTATTTCGACTCGCACAACAATATCGTTTTTATCTCTTCAGAATGAAAGGTGGTACATAAAGTTTGCGACACATATCCAGATAATCGGACCACCACTGCATCATCGCCTTGCGGGCTTCCAGGTGCTCTGCCTTGTGAATATAAGCCATGCGCACGGTATTACGCTCCTGATGACTCATCTGGCGTTCTACTGCGTCCTTTGCCCATAAACCCGATTCCATCAGCGCACTGCATGCCATCGCCCGAAAGCCGTGGCCACAGATATCCTTTTTTGTGTCGTAGCCCATCACCCGCAATGCCTTGTTGACCGTGTTTTCACACATTGGCTTATACGGGTTATGGTCGCCGGGGAAGACCAGTTCATTATTACCGGTGATATCTTTAATCTGTTTCAGAATGGCGATGACATGTTCTGAGAGGGGGACGATATGCGGCATTCGCATTTTGGCCCCGCGCCCGGAATAACGCACGCCAATAATGGGTTCTCGCGTCGCGGGTATCGTCCAGACCCGGTTTTTGAAATCAATCTCTGACCAGCGGGCGAAACGCAGTTCACTGGAGCGAATGAACACATGCAGCATCAGCAGGACGGCAAGCCGGGTAAGTTCGCGGCCCTGATGATATGCCTCAATACGTTCAAGCAGTTCAGGCAGCCGCTCCAGTGGCAGGGCAGGATAGTGCCGTCTGACAGGAGGTGTGGTCACGCCGCCAAGGTTTGCTGCCGGGTTAGTATCGATTAACCCCTGATGGACCGCATGGCGCATTATGTTACTCAAGTGCTGCCGCGTGCGGGACGAAACTTCCAGCAGACCTTTTTCCTCGATCCCTTTCAGCAGGTCAATGAAATGACGGGGTTTAAGTTCTGATACAGGCAGGTTCCCGATAACCGGAAAGATGTGATTGTTCAGGCTGGCAAGCAGACGGTCAGCGGTGTTCTGCGACCATTTCCGGTTACTTTTATGCCACGCCAGCGCCACGTTTTTAAAAGCTTTATCCGGTGTTCGTGAGCCACGTTCAGCAGCCCGCTGCTGTACCGGGTTGATATTCAGCGCCAGCATTTTACGGACACCTTCACGCTGCTGTCGCGCATCAGAGAGGGAGACGGCAGGATAGGCACCCAGCGCAATGCGGGATTCTTTACCGTTAATACGGTACTTGAGATACCAGTGACGTGAGCCACCCGGCTTGACCAGCAGATACAGACCGTGGGAATCGGAGACTTTAAAGGGTTTATCAGAAGGCTTGAGACTACGGATTTTCGCGTCGGTAAGGGACATATGGGGGTCACTCCATTATCGAACTAACCTGACCCCAGATTTGACCACCAATTTTTCCCGATGCGGAGGGTAAAATCAAAATGCACCGGGAAGAGATTTCACGCTAACCTCTTGAATCAATATCAGATAAAGCTTCGTAAGGAGGCATGAAAACAGGAAATTGGCTCCTCTGACTGGACTCGAACCAGTGACATACGGATTAACAGTCCGCCGTTCTACCGACTGAACTACAGAGGAATTGTGTGAACGGGGCGAATACTACTGGTCTCGGATTTTTGTGTCAACATTAAATTTAACCTGCTGATTCAAATGGCTAAATTTAGTGCAGGTCGTTGTTTTAGTGTACTGCCGGGCTATCGCCGTCATCCGGTGGGGTATTCTCACGTAATCTCTCCAGCGGATCCTGGCGATAGAACAGGCAAAAACGCTGCCAAAGCGCGGGAAAACGCGGGGCGAACAGCTCTGGCGCGCTAAAGAAGTACTCAGAGAGTACGGCGAAACATTCGCCAGGATCGGTGGCCGCGTAGGCGTCAATACTGGCGGCGCTTTCACCGACCAGATCAATCTCATCCTGAATATTGTTCATGGCAGCATGGAGATCGTGTTCCCAGCCAGCCACCTCGCGCAGGGGGATAAACGGCACGCCGCTCGCGCGATCGCCATTGCGGGTATCCAGCTTATGCGCCACTTCATGAATAATCAGATTGAAACCGGAAGCGTCAAAGGAGTCCTGAATATCCAGCCAGTTTAGAACAATGGGCCCCTGCTGCCAGCTTTGCCCTGATTGCACGATTCGCTGGCTATGCACCAGGCCGATATCATCTTCCCATTCGTCGTCGACAACGAAGGGGGCAGGGTAGATAAGCACTTCGTGAAAACCATCTAACCACTCGATGCCCAGTTCGAGAACCGGCAGGCAAAACAGGAGCGCGATACGAGCGCTCTGTAGGGGAGTGAGCTCCAGCCCCTGTAATGCAACCAGACGCTTCTGTTGCAAAAAGCGGGATGCCATTTGCGCCAGCTGCTGCTGCTCATGGTCGGAGAGGTTGGCTAATACAGGGATGGCAAGCGCCTTTTCCCAGGGGATTTCCGCGTTGCCGGACTCTTCATCTACTTTCCAGGGCCATTTAAACATCATATTGCTCGCAAAGTCGTCACTTGAACTGAATTAAAGAGACAGGAACTATTAAAATGCCAAAGAACCTGGCATTATAGCAACCTCAACAGCGGAGAGATGCCGGAGCGGCTGAACGGACCGGTCTCGAAAACCGGAGTAGGGGCAACTCTACCGGGGGTTCAAATCCCCCTCTCTCCGCCACTATTCAACAAAATCAGTCAGTCGCAAAGCGCTTTTGATTTTGCCCTGCACGAATCCCTGCATAGAAATTTCTTTCTATCGCTCTGTTTTCTCGCCTCTAACGCTGTCTTTTTTACCATGTTGCCTCTTGCTGGGCATCCACTTTTATCCTCTTTAGTTCACAAGCTCACACTCTTTACAATAGCTTAGCCCGTCTTGTATCACAGATAACAAAGCAGTTAACTGCCCTTGCTACACTCGGATTCTGTAAGGATATCCTCAAGAGAAGGGATGATGGATGAAAAAAAGCGAACTCAGAAAAGCACTGGAAGCATGGTTGACTGTCGAGCGCTGTGAGGTGATAGAGAGACTTATGACCCAGGCCCGAGCTGCCGGGATAAAAACTATCCCGCGCGGATCTGGCGCGGGATCATATACCGGTATGCGTGGTGGCGAAAAGTTTCAGTAGTTGGAGGTTGAACTCCTCATCGCATCGCCCGTTTTTATAATGATGCAATCAGTGGCGCATTGCTCCTTTGCCGTCAGAATAACATTCTCGGGAAGCCTGAAATGCATTGACTTGCTAATTAAGATTTGCTCCGCCATCCCCTTGATAGCCCAGGGAGCCGCAAGGGAAATATTGCCAAACTCGTCATAACGTTGTGTTTTAGTAAAGGCGTTATAGGCAGGATCTTGAATGTCAAAAAGAACATCCCCTGTAAATGTTTTCCCCACCTTGTAGGAAAGCGCGCTGGCTAATGCGTTTAACTCCGATTTTTGTGGGATAATGAAACCATTAAAGATATTGTATGATGCAGCGATCATCGCGAATACCGTCAATATGGGTAGCGCTTTTTTTGCTATGTTGAGTTTGCTTGTCAAGGCATCTAACCCAATAATAATAAGAGCGCATGTGAAGAACTCCAGTGCTATCAGTGACCTATATGCAGCCCAGTTTTCCTTGACTAATAAGTTTGGAGAGTAGGCACCAATCCCCATGATAATAAACATGAGAACCTTAATCGGGCCTGATTTGCCTTTTATTATTGAAAGTAAACCTATTGCGCAAATTATTAATGAGAGCGTTGTGAAAAAAGTGCCGGGAGTTATATTAAAGTTGTTGATAGCGTTAATCAACGGTTCTTTTAGAAACCATCGTAACTTCTCAAGTGGATTATTAGTTAACTCGGCACGTGCAATTGAACTGCCATATAACCATACAGGTACAAATTTTGAAAATAGCAGGCTACCAAGCATGCCGATAAATAAAACTGCGCCGCTGATTAAAACAATGTTGATGGAAAAGGGTTTGTCTTTTTTCAGACAGTTATCAAGCATGACGAAAAATAAAAATGCCATCGCCGTTGGTTGATATATGGCAAATGCAAACCATAAAATAATGACGGATGCTGCAAATCTTATAATTGTCGTTTTCTTATTGATCGGTTTTAATGTCGCATAACTTATTCCGGCAAGGAGTATGGAGAGTACAAAAGGGAAACATGTCGCCCAGGAATTATAAACCTGTACTGCGGGCGTCAGGCATATTAATAAAGGGAATGCGATCGTTGTTATTTTACGCTCGAATATGTTTCTTTTTTCTATAAATGAAAAAAGAAAAAAGCAAAACATAAATACCGATATTACGGTAAAAAATCTAAGATAGGCAAGGTCATCGATATTGTGAACTAGCGTAAAGGCAAGCCGTCTGGCAACGGCATACAAGGGTCTGCCGGATTGCATATCCCATTGAAACGGAGAACCTTTCCCTGAAAAAACATCGGAAAGTGTCGACCAGTCATCTGAAAATGCGTAACTAAATATAATCGTTGGGCTATAAACTAAGAAAATTGCCGCGAGGTAAAGCATTGCAATAATTTTTTTAGAGTAAGACGTCATCCGTTCGTCCTCAGTGTTCATTGCTCGCCTCTCATTTCGTGTTTTGCTACCTCTTCGATAAAATATTTGGGCCGATTTTTGGATTCCATATATATTTTCCCAACGTATTCGCCAATTATCCCCAAAGAAAGCATCTGGACACCGCCAAGGAAGAAAATCGCAATCATTACCGATGTCCAACCCGCAACGGTATTTCCCAGGAGCTTCTCAATGAAGGCATAGATTGCAGCTAGTGAAGATAGAAGGCATGTGGCAACCCCAGCGGCAGCGATCATACGTAATGGGGTAATTGTCAGAGACGTTATTCCTTCTAACGCCAGTGCTACCATCTTTTTTAAGGGGTATTTTGATTCGCCTGCAACCCTTTCATCTCTGCTATAATAAACGCTGCTGGACTTATAACCCAACAGCGGAATTAGCCCCCTTAAATATAAATTTTGTTCTTTAAAATCCTTTAATGCTGTCAACGCTGTACGGCTAAGAAGCCGGAAGTCCGCATGGTTAGGAACCTGATTGACACCCAGCCCTGACATCAGAGAATAGAATTTATTGGCTGTTGCCCTTTTGAATACTGAGTCACTACTCCTGTTGTCGCGTACGCCATAAACAATCTCAAACCCTTCATTATATTTGTCTATCATTTCCTCAATGCAACCTATATCATCCTGTAAGTCTGCATCAATACTTACGGTAACGTCCGTATCCGCGTTTGCCAACCCCGCCAGCAGGGCGATCTGATGGCCCCGGTTCCTTGATAATTTCAGACCGCGGACGAATGACTTTTCCTGTGATGTGGATTTAATTTGTTCCCAGGTGTTGTCTTTACTGCCATCATCGACAAAGAGGATATAACTATTTCGAGCGATTTTTTCTTTTTCGAGGAGGTTTTGTAATACCGTGGTAAGCCCCTCCAGGCAGTATGGAAAGGCCTCTTTTTCATTATAACAAGGAACAACGATTGCTAACGAAGGTATTTTGCTCCTCGTGTGGTTTATATTAATTTCTTTCATTTCATTGACCAGTATTTGTTTAGAATAAAACCAGCTGTTGTGTAAATCACCATGCCTACAACTTGCGCTGTATAAATAGCATTAGGTATGACGATGAAAAAAACTTTCATTGCTATTAAATTTAAAATGTAACAAAAAGCGCATGTGGACAGGAATTTGATAAATCTCAGGGGGCTTAATGTCGTTGAGAAAGTGAACTTCGCATTCATAACAAAACTGAAAATAATACCAACGACATAACCTGTTGCATTTGAAAGGTAGACTCCCACGCCGACATGCATCAGGCCAAATATAACAACTGCCGTAATGGCTGTATTTGCCAGGCCAACGATAATGTACCTGACCGCTTCTCTGGATATATTTTTTTTCAAGGTGTAATTAATCATTTATTGATTTACATCAATTTTGTAAAGGGGCGGCTAAGAGACTGAATGCACGGTCGATATAAGCAATGAGCCCCTGGAATATAAGTATTTGACGCCAACTCGTGGTCGGTGTCAACCTGGGTTTTTATTACCGTGGACATATTCCTCGGCGGGTATTGTTTTACGTTTCTCTGGCTGAGCTTGTATGGATATGATAATGCCGAATGGCGGCGATATAAAAGCCGGAAAGCAATCGGAGGCGTGAGCTCTGGTGCGGTCATATCAGGCAGAGCTGCGGTATTAACTTGTCTACTTTTACGGTATTTATGCGCGGACGTTGCTGCGCTCAAGAAGAAAAAACAGTTTAAATCTCCCGGATAGGGCTGAGGGCGGGGAGTGAAAATATTGTGAGTTTTTTGTTTTTTTATTGTTAATTGTATGATTTGCATGATGACGTAATTTTCTTCCAACGTCTCCCGTCACAAAGGATATCACGCCTCGAAGGAGCTACAATTATCATCTTCCTGATTTACTGCGGAGCAATCGTTAATAGATCGCAACGCCTCATCTTTCTGCCGTGTAGCGATATTCGCGATGCAAGGATGAGGAGTCGTTGGTAAAAACGAAAAAACCCGCACTCGCGCTGAGGGATCCCCATAAAACAGCGCTAATAAACCAGCACCATACTTCGGTAGGCTCTGGCGAGGTGGTTAAGAA